>NZ_JBKJFM010000299.1:0-2911 GCF_046614825.1 Streptomyces nanhaiensis | reverse complement strand
CCGGGGGCTGCGGCGGAGGGCTCGGCGGCTGGTACTGCGGCTGGGGCGCCGGCCCGCCCGGGGGCGGGGCCGGCTGCCCCTGCTGCCCGGACGGGGCGGCAGGCCCCCACGGCTGGCCCCAGGGCTGCCCCGCCGGCGGGCTCACCTGGGAGTCGCCGTGACCGGGAGTCCACCGGTCACCGTTCGACGGCAGGACAACACCCTCACGCGCCTCGTCGCCCTGTCGGCTGTGCGTCGTCACCGGGACTCCTCGTTCGCCTGACTACCAAAACACGACTGCGAATTCGTCGGCTCACGCTACCCGGTCATTCACACGGTCGACCACGCCCCCAGGAGGGCTGCACATTCTCCCCACCATCGGCTGGGGCGAAACCTCATCCTCTCCCTTCCCGGCCTTCCCCTCCTTCCCGGCCTTCCCGGTCTTTCCCGCCTTCCCGGCCTTCCTCGCCGCCTCGTGCCGCCCCGTCCCCGCTCACCTCACGCCGCCGGCTCCAGCCGCTGCGCGAACTCCCTGACCACGGGCTCCTCCCGGTGGGGTTCCAGCCGCGCCCGGAAGTCCTCCAGGTACTCCGAACCCCTCTGCGAGCGCAGGCCGTTCAGCAGCTCGGCCGCCTGCGCCCCCGTGTGGCAGGCGTGTTCCAGCTCACGCTGCTGGAGCCGCGCGGTGGCGAGCAGCAGCAGGTCGATCGCCCGCCGCCGCGCACGCCGCTCCGGGTGCCCCGCCAGGGCCTCCTCGGCGCGGCGCTGGGCGGGGGTGGGCTGGTTCAGGTCCCGGTGACAGTGGGCGAGCTCGTCGGCCAGGTAGGCGGCGTCGAAGTGGCCGATCCACTCCGGGTCGTCGCCCGCGTCCGTCGCCGACTCCGCCCGGTCGAACGCGGCCAGTGCCCGCCCCGCTGCGAGCTGGCAGGTGCGGGCGTCGCCCATCAGCGCGTGGCCGCGCGCCTCCGCCGCGTGGAACATCGCCTGCGCCCTCGGGGTCACCCGGCCCCTCGTGCCCTCCTGGGCGGCTCTCGCGAGCTGGGCTATCTCCCGGGGGGTGCCCAGCGAGGCCGCGAGGTGGCTCATGCCCGCGGCGAGCACGTAGCCGCCGTACGCGCGGTCGTCCGCGGCCTGGGCCAGCCGCAGCGCCTGGATGTAGTACCGCTGGGCCAGGCCGGGCTGCCCGGTGTCCACGGCCATGTAGCCGGCGAGTTCGGTCAGCCGGGCGACCGCGGCGAACAGCTCGCGCCCCACCGCCTCCGTGTAGGAGCCCGTCAGCAGCCCGGAGACCACGCTGTTGAGGTAGTGGACGACGACCGGCCGCACATGCCCGCTGCCGTAGCGGTGGTCCAGCTCCGAAAGCGCCGCGGTGGTGTCCCGTACGGCCGCGACGTCCGACGCCCCCACCCTCGGGCCGGTGCGGCGCTCCACCTCGGGGTCCGGGGCGGAGATGAGCCAGTCGCGGCTGGGCTCGACGAGCGCGGAGAACGCCCCCGACCGCGCGGCGAGCAGATCGCGGCGCCCCACGTCGCTGCGCCACAGCTCGCTCGCCTGCTCGACGGCGCCGGAGACGGTGGGCGCGAACCGGAGGCCGACCCCGGCGGCCATGTTCCGGCCGCCCGCCATGCCGATCTCCTCGACCGTCACCGTCCGGCCGAGCTTGCGCCCCAGCGCCTCGGCGATGACCGCCGGCGCCCGGCCGCGCGGCTGCTGGCCGCGCAGCCAGCGGGCGACGGAGGTCTTGTCGTAGCGCAGGTCGAGCCCCTGCTCCGCCCCGCACATGTTGACGCGGCGGGCCAGCCCGGCGTTGGAACAGCCTGCCTCCTGGATGAGTGCCTGCAGCCGTTCGTTCGGCTGTCGTGCGACCAGCGGCCTCGCGGCCATACGGTCCCCTCCCTCTGCGTGCCGCCTGTCCTGACGGCGCCGCCCTTCCCGGCCGCGCCGTCCGCTGCGGCTGCTCTTGCGACTGTCTGCCTGCTCCGCCCGGTCCGGGCGCTCCGGGTGCTCCGGGCGCCTCGACCGCACTGCCGGGCGCATATGCCAAGATTTCCGGCGTCGCGCCGCACAGGGAACTACCCACCCAAGGCCGTCCGTTCATGCACGCGCCCCCGCCCGTGCACCTGTGCGCCCCACGTGCCGGAACGATGCCTCGGACGAATCGATCCCCAAGCCGTAACCCTTCGTCACGGCGGAAGTTGTGATCATCGTGGAGGAGCTCATGAACATCACAACAGCGACAACCGCGGTCGCGGCAGGTCCCGGCGTCACCGGACGGCACGGCGGCGCGCCGCCCGCCCCTGGCCCGCAGAGCCCGATGGTCGAGCACGCGGTGCGCTACACGAGGGAACAGCTGTGGGACGTGTTCCCCGGCGCATGGCTCGAGACCGCCGGGGGCATACCGCGCTGCTCGTGCGGTGCGGCGGACTGCGGGGCGCCCGGCGCACACCCCGTGCGCCCCGACTGGGCGGCGCAGGCCACCGGTGGCGCCACGGCCGTGCGCCGCATGTGGGCCGACCGGCCCCACGCGTCGGTACTGCTGCCGACCGGGCGGTCCTTCGACGCGATCGAGGTGCCGGAGACCACGGGCTGCCTGGCCCTGGCCCGGATGGAGCGCATGGGCCTGGCGGCCGGCCCGGTCACCGGCACCCCGGACGGGCGGATGCTCTTCCTCGTCCTGCCCGGGGGCGCGGCCAGGCTGCCGGACCTGGTGCGGGGACTGGGCTGGTCACCGAGCGGCGTCGACATGACCGCGCGGGGCGACGGCGACTGGGTGGCGGCCCCGCCGACCCGGGTGGGCACCCGCGGCGCGGTGCTGTGGGTACGGCAGCCGGAGGCCGCCGGGCGACGGCTCCCCGACGCCGAGGAGATCGTCCGGCCGCTGGCCTACGCCTGCGGCCGCGACGCCGCCGCGGCACGCGCGCGCTGACCGGCT
>NZ_JBKJFM010000298.1:0-2912 GCF_046614825.1 Streptomyces nanhaiensis | reverse complement strand
GCGAGCGGCTCCGGGAGGCCCGGCCGCAAACGCTGACGGAGGCCGGCCGGGGCGCGTGAGCCGCCGCGGTCCCTCACGCAGCGCCGCCCCGGCCCCTTCCGGCGGCACCCCGGGCACCCGCCCCGGACGAACCGCCCCGGTATCGACGCAGCGCCCCCGTCCGTCTCCCGGACGGGGGCGCCGGCATGTCCGGCCCCGCCCCGCTTGACGCCCGGGCCGGCGCGGGAGCATTATTCAACACATGATGAATTACGCTGCGGGGCCGGCCGTCCGGGCCGACGGCCTCACCGTCGTCCGCGGTGGCCGCACCGTCCTCGACGGCCTCTCCTTCGAGGTCCCGCGCTCCACCGTCACCGGTCTGCTGGGCCCCAGCGGCTGCGGCAAGACCACACTGATGCGCGCCATCGCCGGCACCCAGGCGAAGGTCACCGGCACCCTAGACGTGCTCGGCCACCCGGCCGGAGCCGCACCGCTGCGCTCCCGCGTCGGATACGTCACCCAGGCCGCCTCCGTCTACACCGACCTGACCACCCGCCAGAACCTGGAGTACTTCGCGTCCGTCCTGGGCCTGCCCCGCGCCGAACGCCGAGGACAGGTCGAACGCGCCCTCGCCGACGTCGACCTCGCCTCCCACGCCGACGCCCTCGCCGGCAACCTCTCCGGCGGACAGCTCTCCCGGGTCTCCCTGGCCGTCGCCCTGCTCGGCTCCCCGGAACTGCTCGTCCTGGACGAACCCACCGTCGGCCTCGACCCCGTCCTCCGCCGCGACCTGTGGGGCCTCTTCCACCGCCTCGCGGCCGAGCGCGGCACCACCCTGCTCGTCTCGTCCCACGTCATGGACGAGGCCGACCGCTGCGAGCGCCTGCTGCTGATGCGAGCCGGCCGCCTCCTGGCCGACGGCACCCCCGAAGCCCTGCGGGCCCGCACCCGCACCGGGAGCATCGAAGACGCCTTCCTCCGCCTGGTCGACACCGCCCGCGCCAGGGACGGCGAGGACGGCGAGGTCCGGAAGGACGAGAAGGCCCGGAAGGGCGAGAAGACCGACACGGAGGAGATCCGGTGAGCGCGACCCGAACCCTGGCCACCGCCCGCCGCGTACTGCGCCAGCTCGCGCACGACCCCCGCACGATCGCGCTGCTGCTGCTCGTCCCCGTGCTGCTGACGGTCCTGCTGTACTACGTCTACGCCGACGACCGCGAACTCTTCGACCGCATCGGAGCCTCGCTGCTGGGCATCTTCCCGATGATCACGATGTTCCTGGTCACCTCCATCGCGACCCTGCGCGAACGCACCTCGGGCACCCTGGAGCGCCTGCTGTCCATGCCGCTGGGCAAGGCCGACCTGATCCTGGGCTACGCCCTGGCCTTCGGTCTGCTGGCCGTCGCCCAGGCGGCCCTGGCCACCGGGGTGACCATCTGGTTCCTGGACCTGGACTTCGCGGGCTCCCCCTGGCTGCTGCTCCTCATCGCCCTGCTCGACGCCCTGCTCGGCACGGCGCTGGGCCTGTTCGTCTCCGCCTTCGCCGCCACCGAGTTCCAGGCCGTCCAGTTCATGCCCGCCCTGATCCTGCCGCAGCTCCTGCTCTGCGGCCTGCTCACACCGCGCGACACCATGCAGCCCGTCCTGGAGGCGGTCTCGAACGTCCTGCCCCTGTCCTACGCGGTGGACGGCATGAACGAGGTACTGCGCAACCCGGGCGTCACCGGCGACCTCGTCCGCGACATCGCGATCGTCGCCGGAAGCGCCCTCCTCGTCCTCCTCCTCGGCGCGGCCACCCTCCGCCGCCGCACCCCCTGACCGCCAGATGGACGAACCGGCGGCGGCACCGCCGGGAGTGCGAGGATTGCAGCGCAGCACGCACCGAGTGCAGCACGCACGCACTGGACCCGGACAAGGTGAGCCGTCCCATGACCCAGAAGATCGCCGTCCTCGGAGCCGGAAAGATCGGCGAGGCCCTGCTGTCGGGCATGATCCGCGCCGGCTGGTCCCCGTCCGACCTCCTGGCCACCGCCCGCCGACCGGAGCGCGCCGAGGAACTGCGCACCCGCCACGGCGTGACCGCGGTCACGAACGCAGAGGCGGCCAAGACGGCCGACACGCTCATCCTGGCGGTCAAGCCGCAGGACATGGCGGCCCTGCTCGACGAACTGGCCCCCCACGTCCCCGCCGACCGCCTGGTCGTCAGCGCCGCCGCCGGCATTCCGACGGCCTTCATCGAGGAACGGCTCGCCCAGGGCGCTCCGGTCGTCCGCGTCATGCCCAACACCCCGGTACTGGTGGACGAGGGCATGTCCGTCATCTCCGCCGGCACCCATGCCACCGAGGCACACCTCGTCCGCACCGAGGAGATCTTCCAGCCGGTCGGCAAGACGCTGCGCGTCCCGGAGTCCCAGCAGGACGCCGCCACGGCGCTCTCCGGTTCGGGCCCGGCGTACTTCTACTACCTGGTGGAGGCCATGACCGACGCGGGCATCCTGCTCGGCCTCCCCCGGGACAAGGCGCACGACCTGATCGTCCAGGCGGCCGTGGGCGCCTCGGTGATGCTCCGGGACAGCGGTGAACACCCGGTCAAGCTCCGCGAGGCGGTCACCTCTCCGGCGGGCACCACGATCAGCGCCATCCGCGAGCTGGAGCGGCACGGCGTACGCGCCGCCCTCATCGCGGCCCTGGAAGCGGCCCGCGACCGCAGCCGGGAACTGGCCTCCGGCGGCAACGGCTAGGGCTGTTTGATGGACCGCTCGCGGTCGTGTACTGTTCTCCGAGCTGCCACGGAGTCGATTCGACACCGGGCAGCTCTTCTGTCGCCTTCGGCGGCGACCACTCACCCAGTGTGAATCCCTTCCGGGGATGAATTCCGGCATGCCGGAATTCCGGTCCGGGTGGCTCGATTAGGAGCCGGACGGGAAATCCGC
>NZ_JBKJFM010000297.1:0-2950 GCF_046614825.1 Streptomyces nanhaiensis | reverse complement strand
CATCGCCACCGCCCACGAGGACCAGAAGTTCGGGCTCGCGCTCGCCGACGGGCAGGCCGCCGAGGCGGTGCGGCGGGTGCTGAAGCTGGACAGCCTGGAGCTGGTGGGCATCCACTCCCACATCGGCGCGCAGATCTTCGACATGGCCGGCTTCGCGGCCGCCGCGCGCCGCGCGTTCGCGCGCGTCGGCGAAGGGCGCGGCGGCGAGCAGCGCCGCGACCGGCAGCACGGCGGCCGGCAGCCACGGCTCCACCGTGGCGAGTACCACCGTGCCGCCGGTGAAGACCGTTCCCGCCGCCAGGAGTTGGGCGGTGGTGTGGGCGTAGAAGAACTCCAGCGCCTCCACGTCCGCCATGGCGGTCGCGGCGAGGTCCCCGCTGCGCCGGCCGGCGACGCGGGCGGGGGCGCTGCGGGCGAGCCCGTCGAAGACCCGTACGCGCAGTGCGGCCAGCACCCGGTAGGCCAGGTCGTGCGAGAGGTCCATCTCCCGCCAGGTCGCCAGGGCGCGTACGAGGACGAGGACGGCGAGCGCGGTGACGGTGGCGGCCGAGGGCGCCCGCCCCTCGATGACGGCCGCCCCCACCGTGTGCGCGGCCAGCGTCAGCAGTGCGACCAGGGAACCCTGTTCGACGAGCGCGGCGGCGCAGGTGCGGGCCGCCATGGCGCGGTGCCCGGCGAGGGCGGGGAGCAGCGCGCGCAGCGATCCCCGCGCGGGCGCTTCCGCGCCCTCGGCAGTGGTGCCGGTGCCGGTGCCGGTGGCGGTGGCGGTGGCGGTACCGGTGGCGGCGGTGTCCGTGGCGGCGGTGTCTACGGCGGTGCTCATGCGGCGACTCCTCCCCGGTGGGCGTGGCCCGCCTCGACCAGTCGCGCGTAGACGCCTCCGGCCTCGGCCAGGCCGGTGTGCTCGCCGACGGCGTCCACCCGCCCCCGGTCGAGGACGACGATGCGGTCGGCGTGCCGGACGGCCGAGAGCCGGTGGGCGACCACCAGGACGGTCCGGCCGCTCGCGGCGTTCAGCAGTTCGCGGACGATGTCCGCCTCCCGGCGTTCGTCGACCGAGCTGGTGGCCTCGTCGAGGACGAGCACCGGCGCGTCGGCCAGCAGGGCGCGTGCGAGGGCGAGCCGCTGGCGCTGGCCTCCGGACAGGGTGGCGCCGCGCTCGCCGAGGACGGTGGCGTAGCCGTCGGGGAGTGCGGTGATCTCGTCGTGGACGCCGGCCGCGCGTGCCGCGTCCGCCAGTTCGCCGTCCGTGGCGTCCGGCCGGGCCAGGCGCAGGTTCTCGGCGATGGTGGCGTGGAAGAGGTAGGTCTCCTGGGAGACCACGGCGATGCTCTGCCGCAGCGAGTCCAGGGCGTATCCGGTCGTGGGGAGCCCGTCGAGGGTGATCCGGCCCCCCTGCGGGTCGTGGTGGCGCAGGAGCAGGGCCAGGAGCGTGGACTTGCCGGCGCCGGACGGGCCGACGATCGCGGTGGTCCGTCCCGCCCGCGCGGTGAAGGAGACGCCGCGCAGAACGGGTTCCTTGGCACCGGCATAGGTGAACTCGACGCCCTCGAAGCGCAGTTCGGGAGGCCCCGGCCAGTGCGCGGGCGCCGCTGCGGTGTCGCGGACGGCGGGTTCGGCGGTGCGCAGCGCCGCGATCCCGTCCGCGGCCGAGGCGCCCAGGTATCCGGCGTGCCATTCGCGGGCCAGGTCCCGCACCGGCCGGAAGCACTCGGAGGCCAGCAGCAGCGCCAGATAGGTGCCGGTCGCCGCGGTGGACCCGGTGACGGCCGACCAGCACGCCAGGAGCGCGGCGGCCGCGGTGCCGCCCTGGATGGCGAGGTCGGTGATGCCGGTGTCGGCCAGGGACACCCGCAGTTTGGCGACCGTCGCCCGGTGCAGCGCCGCCGAGCGCTCCTCCAGGCGTTCGCGGGTGCGGCCGACCGCGCCGGCGGCGCGCAGGGCGGGCATGCCCTGGAGGGCCTCCAGGTAGTCGGCGCCCAGCCCTTCGTAGGTGTCCCAGTGCTCCCTGCCGCGTCTGGCCAGCAGCCGGTCCCAGGCCCGCGGTCCGCACAGGGCGAGCAGCAGGGCGGGGACGAGGCCGAGGAGCGCCACCGGTTCCACGGCGGCCAGGACGGCGAGCACGAGGGGCGGCACGGTGAGGGTGACCAGGAGCTGGGGCAGGTAGCGGGAGACGTACGCGTCGACGCCCTCCACCCCGTCGACGACGGTGGTGCGCACGGCCCCGGCCCGCACCGGGGCTCCCCCCGGCCCGGAGCCGGAGGAGGTCAGGTGCGCGGGCCCCAGGCGGCCTAGGCGGACCAGGAGTTCGTCCCGCAGGGCCACCCTCACCCGGGCACCGGCGCGGGTGGCGGTGCGCCGCTGCCGGACGGCGAGCCCGGCGCGGACGGCGACGACGGCGAGCACGGCGCCCAGCAGCCACGGGAGCCGGCCGGTGTCGCCGCGTGCCAGGTCGGCGAGTGCGACGGCCAGCAGGGCGGCCTGCGCCAGATGGGTGAGGGTGACGGCGCCCTGCAGGAGGGTGGCCGCCAGCAGGGGGCGCCGGGCCAGCAGTGCGGCGCGGCGCAGTTCGGGGTGGACGGTCATGTGGGGTTCTCCTCGTCGGCGTGGCGGGTGCCGAGGGCCAGTCCGTGGACGATCCAGTCCCGGCCCGGCGCGGCGCCGAGGGCGGCGCCCAGGTCCGCCTGCTGCCAGGAGCCGACGGGCCGGGCGGTCAGACCGTGGCGCCGGGCGGCGGCATGGGCCAGGTGGACGGCGAATCCGGCCCGCAGATGGGTGCGGCGGATGTGCGGCGCGTCGGCGTCCGCAGGGCAGCCGTGGGCGAGCAGGACGGCGCCGGCACCGGCGATCCACGCCTGGCCCGCGGCCCAGGCCGCCAGTGTCGGGCGGGCCTCTCCGGCGGCGTACCGGCGCAGTGCGGTGCCGCCGGCGGCCGGTTCGACCAGGCCGG
>NZ_JBKJFM010000296.1:0-2954 GCF_046614825.1 Streptomyces nanhaiensis | reverse complement strand
GCCCGCCGCCGTCATGCCCGGCCCGGCGTCCTGCCGCCCGGCCGCACCCGGCACCCGCACCGTCGCCACCGCCCGCCAGCTCGCGCCGCCGTCGGTGGACAGCTCGCCGGTGTACTCGGCGCCCGCGCGCCGCAGCCGCAGCAGCACCGGGGCCTTCACCCCGGTGACCCGGCGGTAGGAGTCCAGCGTGCCGTCGCCACTGGAGTCGTACGACAGCACCACCCCGTTGGCCGGGGTCACCGACAGGTTGACGAAGCCCGGCGATCCGGCCCGCGCCAGGTCGTTGCGGACGAGGATCCCCGCCCTCGCCCACGGCCCGGTCTCGGCCTGCGAGTCGACCCGCACCGTCACCGAGCCGCGCTCGCCCAGCCCGCCCGGCCGGTACACGGCGCCGAACTCCGCGGTGCCCCGCCACAGGTCCGCGCCGCCGCCGTGCACGGCGTACCGCTCGCCCATCCGGCCGAAGACCGCCCCGTTGGTGGAGACCGTGCGCAGTCCCGCCGGCAGCGGCCCGGCCAGGAACAGCGAGCCGCCCAGCTCCGCGCGGACCCGCCGCCCGCCGCCCTCGGGCCCGTACCGCGCCGTCAGGCCGTACGACAGCTCCCGCAGCGGTGCGGTCAGCGGCCGGCCGGGGGCGGTCACCCGCCAGCGGACCCGGGTCCGGCCGCCGGGCGGCACGCGGTCCGCGGTGGTGGGGTCCAGCGGCACCGCCTGCAGGCCGGTGGAGCCGGTGGACAGGGCGAACTCGACCGGGCCCGCGGCCCGCAGCCCGTTGGTGTTGGTGAAGGAGGCGGTCAGCATCCCGCGACCGCCAGGCTCCAGCGCCGCCGGCTCCAGCGCGGCCTCCAGCCGCCCCTGGTAGGGCGCGCGGGCGAGGCTGTCGCGCACGCGCAGCGCGGTGGCGTACGGATCGCCCGACGGCCGCAGCGGATACTCCCGGCGCTCGCGCGTCCAGGGCTCCTCCACCGCGTACCAGTCGATCGGCGCGGGCCGCCGGCCCGAGGCCAGTGCGGCGTCCAGCTCGTCCAGCAGCAGCCGCCAGCGCGGCAGGTGGAAGTCGCCCGTCAGCCCCTGCCAGTCGCGGTTGGCGTAGTCGCGCAGCTTTCCGGCGTCGGCGGTGGCCCGCTCGCCCCACACCGTCAGCAGGACCCGGGCGGTGCGCTCCAGCTCCGCCGCCTCCTCGGGGGAGGCCGCCATGCGGCGGGCGGCGTCCGTCCACGGACCCAGCAGGAACATCCGGTGCGTTCCGGCCAGTTCGTCGGTGAGCGTCATCAACCGCAGCCACAGCGCCGACAGTTCCCGGAAGGCCCCCAGGTCGCCGCCCTCGTAGGCGGCGCGCAGCTGGGGCAGCAGCACCCGGCTGCGGTTGGCCAGGGCCTGCCGGGCGACGTCCACTAGGTCGTGGCGGTAGGCGTCGCCGCCGCGCAGGGCGGGGGCGGTCTCCAGCAGCCCGTCCAGGGCGGCGTCGAAGCGCGCCGGGTCGTAGGTCAGCTCGGTGGGCCCGTACTGCCCGGCCCGGGTGGCGGCGAGATCGGGGCGGGCGGCGAAGAGGCTGTCGTGGGCGAAGCCGTAGAGCTTCGCTTGGTGCCGGTAGGCGGTGTCGTGCAGCGCCCGCCAGGCGTCCCGCGCCCGCGGGTCGGCGCCGCCGTAGCGGTACCCGGCGTACCGGGCGAACCAGCCGGGCAGGTCCACCGGGCCGGTGCGCCAGGCCAGTTCGGAGAAGAAGTCGAAGGCGGCCGGGTCGCGGTCGGCGGCCTCCGGCAGGTACGCGGTGCCCGCCAGGGCGCTGCCGGGCTTGTCGCGCCAGGCGTGGAAGCGCTCGTTCCACACATGGGTCTTCGCACCCAGCGTCGTGCGGCCGCCGAAGTTGGGGATCGCGCCGAAGCAGTAGGGGGTGCCGTTCCAGTCGGCCTCGCGGTCGTGGACGGTCTCGGTGCGCTCGGAGATGCCGTCGACGATGAGCATCCGGCTCTTGTCCACGGCGTCCACCAGCTCGCGCCGCGGGTTGCCCTGCCAGCCCAGGATCACCCACACCGCCTCCGGATGGGCTCTGCGCAGCGCCCTCTCCACCCCCCGCGCGGCCTCGGCCACCGGCACGTCCCCGGCGCTCCCGCCCTCGTGCAGCAGGTCCATCTTGAAGTGCGACGCCCTGCCGAACAGCTCCCGCTGGTGCCGGTAGAAGGAGGCGGCGACGTCGGCGAAGACGGGGGTGCGCGGGTCGAGCCAGTCGGGCCGGGCGAAGCCGTGCCAGGTGCCCTGCGGGACGGTGCGTGCGCCGGGGACGCGCCCGGCGAAGTCCCTGGGCACCGAGCCGTAGTAGCCGGGCAGCACCGGGTGCATGCCCAGTTCCCGCAGCCGGGCGGTGATGCGCCGCCCCAGCTCCACGCGCCGCCCGATCAGCTCCGGGCTCATCGGGCCGCCGTAGCCGCTGAGGTTCTGCAGGTGCCACCAGGGCTGGTGGGAGGGGGCGGGCAGCCAGCGGCGGGCCTCGGCGTCGGAGTAGCCGAAGTCCCGCAGCAGCCGGTGGTAGACGGCCTCCTGCCCGGCGATGACCATCACCTGGTTGCAGCCGTGCAGGGCGAGCACGTCGATCAGCCGCTCCCAGTAGGGCCAGTCGGCGTAGGGGTGGGTGTAGCCGTCGTTGGTGTCGTTGAGCGCGAAGCGGTTGGGCAGCGTGGTGGAGCGCTCCAGGGGGCGCTCGGGCGCGGGCAGGGTGGCGGGCAGACCGAGGTTGCGCCCGGCCCAGGAGATGTGCGCGGAGCAGACCTCCTTGAGGTACCAGTGGACGCCGGTGAGCAGTACGGCCGGGCTGGTGCCGGACACCTCCACCCGGCCGGCCGCGCCCGCGACCCGGAACCGCTCGGTGCCGCCGGACGCCGCCGACGCGGCCAGCCGGAACTGCGCGGCGTGGTCCGGCAGCAGCCGGCGCAGCGCGGCGTCGCGGTCACTCTCCC
>NZ_JBKJFM010000295.1:0-3022 GCF_046614825.1 Streptomyces nanhaiensis | reverse complement strand
GGCTCGCCCTGGCAGCGGCGGCGGCCACCGCGGCCGGCCTCACCGCCGCACCGCTCCTGCCCTCCCCGCTCCCCACCGCCCTGGCCGGGGCGCTGGTCGTCCCGGCCGCCTTCACCGCCGCGGCGCTCGCCGTCCGGGCGCCCGAAGTACCGCAGCTCCTGACCGCCGTCACACGAAGGTTCCGCCATGTCCGCTGATCTGGCCCGCACGCCCGCCCCCTCCGCCCCCTCCGCGGCCTCCACCGCGGCGCCCACCGCCTCGCTGCCGCGGCTGCGGCCGGTGCGCCCCTGGGTGCTGATGTACCACTCGGTGGCCGAGCACACCGAGGACCCCTACAACGTCACCGTCTCGCCGGGCCGCCTGGACCGCCAGCTGCGCTGGCTGCGGCGGCGCGGTCTGCGCGGCGTGGGGGTGGGCGAGCTGCTGCGGGAGAGAGCGGCCGGACGGGGCGCCGGACTGGTGGGCCTGACCTTCGACGACGGGTACGCCGACTTCATCGGGGAGGCCGTGCCCCTGCTGCGCCGCCACGGCTGCACCGCGACCGTGTTCGTCCTGCCCGGCCGGCTCGGCGGCGACAACGAGTGGGACCCGCTGGGCCCCCGCAAGCCGCTGCTGACCGAGGCGGGCATCCGAGCCGCGGTCGGCGCCGGCATGGAGGTCGGCTCCCACGGGCTGCTCCACCTCGACCTGACGGCGGCCGACGACGAGACCCTGCGCCGGGAGACCGAGGGCAGCCGCGTGGTGCTGGAGGAGATCACCGGACGCCGGGTGGAGGGCTTCTGCTACCCCTACGGCACGGCCGACCACCGTGCGGTGCGGGCGGTGCGCGCGGCGGGCTACACGTACGCCTGCGCCATCGACCCCGGCCCGCTGACCGGCCTCCACGCCCTGCCCCGCGTCCACATCGGCGAGAAGGACACCTCACCGCGGCTGTACGCCAAGAGGCTGCTGCACCCCCTGCGGCGCCGGGCCCTGCCCAGCGGCCCCACCGCACCGGCGGCCGGGTCCCTGACCGGGGCCGGACGGTGAACGGGGCGTCCGCGGAAGGCCGTTCACCCGGGAGGCGGACCCGGAACCGCAACGTGGGAGAGGAGGACCGATGAGAGTGCTGCACGTCATCACCGGCCTCGGCGCGGGCGGCGCCGAGCAGCAACTGCGGCTGCTGCTGCGCCATCTGCCGCTGTGCTGCGACGTCGTCACCCTGACCAACCCCGGCGCGGTCGCCGAGGGAATCGAGGCCGACGGCACCGCCGTCACCCATCTGGGGATGCGCGGCAACCGGGACCTGGCCGCCCTGCCGAGGCTGGTGGACACCGTCCGCGCCGGGCGCTACGACATCGTCCACACCCATCTGTACCGGGCCTGCGTCTACGGGCGGATCGCGGCGCGGCTGGCCGGGACGCGGACCGTGATCGCCACCGAGCACTCCCTGGGCGAGCGGCGGATCGAGGGCCGCCCGCTCACCCAGGGCGCCCGCGCCCTGTACCTGGCGACCGAGCGCATGGGCACCGCGACCGTCGCGGTCTCCACCACCGTCGCCTCCCGGCTGCGCCGCTGGGGTGTGCCCGGCTCCCGCATCCGGGTCATCCCCAACGGCATCGACGCCGCCCGGTTCCGCTTCGACCCCGTGGTGCGCGCGTCGGTGCGCACCCGGCTGGGACTGCCCGCGCACGCCCTGGTGGTCGGCGGGGTCGGACGACTGGTGCCCGGCAAGCGCTTCGACATCGCCGTGCGGGCCGTCGCCCAACTCCCCGGGGCCCACCTGGTCCTGGCCGGGGACGGACCGGAGCGCGGCAGGCTGCGCGAACTGGCCGCCGGACTCGGCATCGCCGACCGCGTACGGCTGCTGGGGGAGTGCGGGGGAGCGGTGGGGGGCGATCCGGGCGCGGGCGAGGGCCGCCCGGACATCCCCGGGCTGCTCAGCGCCATGGACGTGTTCGTCTCCCCGTCGGCCGAGGAGGCCTTCGGGCTTGCCGTGCTGGAGGCGCTGGCGGCCGGGCTGCCCGTGCTCCATGTGACCTGCCCGGCCATCGACGAGCTGCCCCGCTCCCACGCCCCCGGGGCGCACCGTGTCGAACCGGGGGTCGCGAGCCTGGTGGCGGCGCTGCGCGAGCCGTCGTCGGTGCCGCCCGGCAGGCGCCGCGCCCCGGTGTGCGAGGCGGTGCGCCGCTACGACGTGGCCCGCGGCGCCGACCGGCTCATGGCCCTGTACGAGGAACTCCACGGCCGCGCCCCCGCACACCCGGCCGCGGGCACTGCCGCGCGTACCGCCGTACGCACCCCCGCGGGCGCCGCGGCGCCCGAACCGCCCCTGCCCGTCCCGACCACCCCGACGACGAAGAGGTAGCCCGCCTTGACCGAGCCGCGCACGACCGAACCCGAATCCCCCGCGCCGCCGCGCCGCACCGGCCCGCTCGCCCGCCTCGCGCCGCCGTGGCGGACGTCCGACCTGCCCGCCTGGTGGCCGCTGGCCCTGGGAGTCCTGCTGGGGCTGGTCGGCGGAGCGGCGTACGGGCTGCTCGCCACGCCCCGCTACACCGCGACCAGTTACGTGGTCGTGGTGCCCGGTGCCGAGGCCGACTCGGCGACCGCCCTCGGCTTCGCCCAGGCGTACGGCCGCGTCGCCACCGACAGCGCCGTCCTGGCCGAGGCGAGGACGGCGGCGAGGATGCCGGTGGACGAGCTGCGGACCGCCGTACGGTCGGCCACCTCCCCGGACGCGCCCATGGTGGAGATCACCGGAACCGCCTCCAGTCCCGGACGCGCCGCCGCCGTCTCCAACGCGGTGGCCAACGCCCTGACCAGAACCGGGAACCAGGCCGCGAACAGCACGGGGGTTCAACTGTCGCTGTTCGCGCCGGCGTTCGACCCCACCGAGCCCGCCTCGCCCTCGGTGCCGCTCTCCGTCGCGGTGGGCGTCTGCGCGGGCGGGCTCGTGGGCGGCCTCGCACTCCTCGCCGCTCCCCGGGGCCGGCGCGGCCCGGGGAGCGCCGGCGTACCGGCCCCCGCCGGGGCCCTGGAC
>NZ_JBKJFM010000294.1:0-3074 GCF_046614825.1 Streptomyces nanhaiensis | reverse complement strand
GCCTCGGCGATCCGCACCGACAGCTCCGGCCGCCAGCACAGCCGCCAGGTCTCGCGGAAGGTGCCCGTGCCGCCGGTGCGGGTGCGCACCGGCTCGCCCCAGTCGACGCCGAGCAGCCGCAGCCGGTGCAGCAGCCTGCTGCGCGCCGCGGCGTTCGCCTCGCGCAGGTCGAGGCCGAGTTCGCGCTCGCGCGCCTCGGGCCTGAGGCGCAGCGACCTCTGCAGGCGGGCGAGGTCGCGCTGGAGCGGAACGGCGGGGGCGTCCGGCGGCACCGTGCCGAGGGCGTCCCCGACGACCAGCCGGTCGTGTACGAGGGCGAGCGGCAGGTCCGAGCCGTCGCACATCACGGCCCGCACCGCGTCGACCGTCTCGCCGAGCCCCGGAAACGGGCGCCCGCGCAGGGCCGCCAGGGCGCCGGCGAGCCGTACCGCCTCGATGACGTGCGCCGGGGAGACCGGGAAGGCCGGTGACGCCGATGACGCGGTGCGGCCCCCCTCGCGCAGCAGCCGGGCGGCCTCGGCCATCCAGCGCTCCACGGGCCGGTCGGGCGCGGCGAACAGATGGCCGTACCAGCCCGGCGAGGTGATGCCGGCGCCGTAGCCGCTGCGCCGTGCCAGCCGCTCGTTGGTCCACGGCACCCAGGTGATCTCCACCCTCGTCTTCGGCAGACCCCTGAGGAGCCGCCGGTCGGCGGTGGCGGTCGTCCGCGCGGTGAGGGCCGGTACGTGCCAGGCGCCGCAGACCACGGCGACCCGGTCGTCGCCGAACTCCCCGCGCGCCTCCCGCAGCCGCAGCCGCATGTGGGCCTCGCGCACCGCGTCGCGCCGCCGGCCCGCGCCGTCGGACGCCGTGCCGGGCGGGATGCCCGGTGGGGCGCCGGGCGCGGTGCCGGAGGTGCCCTCGTGCGCCTCGCGCAGCGCGGTCATGGCGTCGGCCAGGGCGGCGAAGGGCGCGTACGGGTCGGCGGGGCGGCCCCCGGCGGTACGGGCCTGCGTGCCGCGGTGCTCGACGACGTCCTCCCACCAGCGCTCGGGATCGTCGTGGCCGGCCGTCTCGGCGAGCACCCGCAGCGGGTCGGGGTGCGGTTCCCCGGCCTCCTCCTCTTCCCGCCCTTCCTCCCGGGCGCCGCCCGCCGCATCCGGGGCCAGCGTGTGGGCCGCGGGCAGGTCGAAGAACCGCACCGGCACCCCGTGATCCAGTGCCCAGCGGATGGCGACCCACTCCGGGGAGAACGCGGCCAGCGGCCAGAACACGGCACGGCCCGGATCGTCCACCGCGTGCGCCAGCAGCGCGACCGGCGGGCGCATCTCCCGGTGCGCCGCGAGGCCCACCACCGCGTCGGCCTCCGGCGGCCCCTCCACCAGCAGCACCGCCGGCCTGTGGGCCTCCAGCGCCGCCAGGACGGCCCGTGCCGAGCCGGGGCCGTGGTGGCGCACGCCCATCAGCAGCGGCCCCGGCGGCGGCGCGGCCGCCGCCGGGGTGCCGGCGGCGGCCTCGGCGGTGGTGCCCGCGGCGGCCGCGCCGCGCACGCTCACGCGCCCGCCTCGCGGCAGGCCCGGTAGAAGTCCTTCCAGCCCTCCCTCTCCCGGACGACCGCCTCCAGGTACTCCTGCCACACCACCCGGTCGGCGGCCGGGTCGCGGACGACCGCGCCGAGGACGCCGGCGGCCACGTCGTCCGCGCGCAGCACCCCGTCGCCGAAGTGGGCGGCCAGGGCCAGTCCTCCGGTGACCACCGAGATGGCCTCGGCGGTCGACAGGGTGCCCGAGGGCGACTTGACCCTGGTGCGGCCGTCGAGGGTGACGCCGTCGCGCAGCTCGCGGAAGACGGTGACCACCCGCCGGATCTCGTCGGCGCCGTCGGGGACGCCCGGCAGGTCCAGGGAGCGGCCGATCTGCTCCACGCGCCGGGCCACGATGTCCACCTCCTCCTCGGGCGTCCCCGGCAGCGGCAGGACGACGGTGTTGAAACGGCGGCGCAGCGCGCTGGACAGCTCGTTGACGCCCCTGTCGCGGTCGTTGGCCGTGGCGATCAGGTTGAAGCCGCGGACGGCCTGGACCTCCTCGCCCAGCTCCGGTACCGGCAGCGTCTTCTCCGACAGGATCGTGATCAGGGTGTCCTGCACATCGGCCGGGATGCGGGTCAGCTCCTCGATCCGCGCGACCGCGCCGCCGGACATGGCCCGCATGACGGGGCTGGGCACCAGGGCACCGCGGCTGGGCCCCTCGGCCAGCAGCCGCGCGTAGTTCCAGCCGTAGCGGACCGCCTCCTCGGCGGTGCCCGCCGTGCCCTGGACCAGCAGTGTGGAGTCGCCGCTGACGGCCGCCGCCAGATGCTCCGACACCCAGGTCTTGGCGGTGCCGGGCACCCCGAGCAGCAGCAGGGCCCGGTCGGTGGCCAGCGTGGCGACGGCCACCTCCACGATCCGGCGCGGGCCGACGTACTTGGGGCTGACGACCGTGCCGTCCGGCAGGGTGCCGCCGAGCAGGTAGGTGGCGACGGCCCACGGCGACAGCCTCCACCGCTCCGGGCGCGGCCGGTCGTCCGCCGCGGCCAGGGCGTCCAGCTCCCCGGCGAATGCCTCCTCGGCGTGGGGCCGCAGAGCGGCCGGTGCGCTGGTGGTGGCGGTCACGTTTCCCCCTCGCAGGCGGCTTTCGCGTGTCGGTCCCACGATGCACGGGGCCACTGACAATCCCCGCGGCGATCCCGTGGCCGCCCTTCCCACCTGCGCGGACACCGTTCGGAGGGGGATTGTCAGTGGGGGCTCGTACGGTCGTTCGCATGGTTCACCGCACAGAGAGCGAGCTTGTGTTTCCGGTCGGTGAGAGCTGCGGCATCGGTGGCGACGACAACCACGCGTCCGTAAGGGGAGAGCGAGGGGCACATGAGCACAGGGGGATCGCGGCGGCCTGCGGAGCGGCGTCAGGCGCCGGCGCCTGACGCCGGGTGCACGGGAGCGGGGGCCGGCCGGCCGGGTGCCGGCCGGTCCGGAGGGGCCGGGGGGCCCGGAGGGACCGGGGAGCCCGGAGGAGCCGGGGGGAGGGAGGCCGCCGCCCGCGCCGGGGAGCGGGCGG
>NZ_JBKJFM010000293.1:0-3119 GCF_046614825.1 Streptomyces nanhaiensis | reverse complement strand
CCTCACCCGCCTCCTCACCTCCGCAGCCCACCTCCACACCCACGGCCACACCATCAACTGGCCCATCCCCCACAACCAACCCATCAACCTCCCCACCTACCCCTTCCAACACCAGCGCTACTGGATCGACGTACCGGAGACCGCGGCGGCGCACGCCCCCGCCCCCGCAACGGACATCGTCGACACGCGCTTCTGGGAGGCCGTGGAGAACGAGGACTGGGAGTCGCTCGCGGACACGCTCGACGTACCCGGCGACGCCTCACTGAGCACGGTGCTCCCGGCGCTCGCGTCCTGGCGGCAGGAGCGCAGGCGCGAGGCGACGGTGAACGACTGGCGCTATGGGATCAGTTGGAAGCCGGTGGCCGGCGGGGACGCCGCGACCGGGCTCGGCGGGACGTGGCTGGTGGTGTTCCCGGAGGGGCATGCCACCGACGATGTCGCCCGTTCGGCGGCCGAGGGGCTGGCGCGGCACGGCGCGCAGGTCGTGCCGCTGGAGCTGAACACCTCCGAGGCCGCGCGGGGTACGTACCTCGGCCTCATCGGTGAGGCACTGTCCGCGCAGGAGGCTCCGCCCGCCGGTGTGCTGTCCTTCCTCGCGCTCGACGAGGAACCCTGCCCCGCGTATCCGGCGATGTCGGCGGGTGTCGCCGGGACGCTCGCTCTCGTCCAGGCCCTCGGTGACGCCCGGCTTGAGGTGCCGGTGTGGTTCGGGACCTGCGGTGCGGTGGCCGTCGGGGCCTCGGACACCCTGACCGCCCCGGTGCAGGCGCAGGTCTGGGGCATGGGCCGGGTCGTGGCGCTGGAGCAGCCCGAGCGTTGGGGCGGTCTCGTTGATCTGCCCCGCGAGCTGGACGACCGGGCGCGGGCGCGGTTGTGCGCGGTGCTGGCCGGGCCGGCGGGCGAGGACCAGGTAGCGATCCGCCCCTCGGGCGTCTTCGCCCGGCGGCTGGTGCGGTCCCCGCTGGACGTCGCGACGCCCGACCCGGCCGCGCCCGGCTGGCGGACCAGTGGTACGGCGCTGGTGACCGGCGGCACGGGAGCGCTCGGTCCCCACATCGCGCGGTGGCTCGCGTCGAACGGGGCCGAGCATGTGGTGCTAACCAGCAGGCGCGGTCCGTCCGCCCCGGGCATGACCGAACTGGCAACGGAGCTGGACGCCGAGGGGGTCCGTCTCACGGTGGCCGCGTGCGACGCCGCCGACCGCGACGCGCTCGCGGGTGTGCTGGAGCGGCTGAAGGCCGACGGGGAGTCTCTGCGCACGGTTGTGCACGCGGCAGCCTTCATCGAGTTGGCGTCGCTCGCCGAGTCGGGGCTCGATGAGTTCGCGGACGTCCTGGCCGCGAAGGTGGGGGGCGCCGCGCACCTGGACGAGCTGCTGGGCTCCGACGACCTCGACGCGTTCGTGCTGTTCTCCTCCATCGCAGGTGTCTGGGGCAGCGGCGACCACGGCGCCTATGCCGCCGCCAACGCCTATCTAGACGCGCTCGCCGAGCAGCGCCGGGCCCGTGGTTTGAAGGCCAGCTCGATCGCGTGGGGTGTTTGGAACGTCTGGGACCCGGAGCGGCTTCCGGAGGGTGTCAAGCCTGAGCAACTTCAGGCGCGGGGGCTGCCGTTCCTCGACCCGGAGACGGCTTTCTCCGCCATGCGTCAGATCCTCACGCACGACGAGACGTTCGTGGCCGTGGCCGAGGTGGACTGGGAGCGCTTCGTCCCGGTGTTCACCTCGGCGGGACTCCGTCCGCTGCTCGCCGGTGTGCCCGAGGCGCAGCGCGAGACCGAGGCGGCCACGTCGACCTCGGCTGGTCCGGACGCGGCGAAGGTTCCGTCATCGCCGCTGCGCGATCGGCTGGAGGGTCTCGGGGCCGACGAGCGGAACCGGGTGCTGCTCGATCTGGTCCGCGCTCAGGCCGCCTCGGTCCTCGGCCATGCCTCCGGTGAGGCCGTCGAGCCCGGGCGGGCCTTCCGTGACTTGGGCTTCGACTCGTTGACCGCGGTGGAGCTGCGCAACCGGCTCACCACGGCCACCGGGCTGCGGCTGCCGGCGACGCTCGTATTCGACTACCCCTCCCCCGGTGTGCTCGCCGGTCATCTGCGGAACGAGTTCTTCGGCTCGCTGTCCGGCACGGCGCCGGCCGGGGCCGCCGCGGCGCCGTCGGCCCTGCCGGCCGCCGACGACGACCCGATCGTCATCATCGGCATGAGCTGCCGCTTCCCGGGCAGCGTGCGCTCGCCCGAGGAGCTGTGGGAACTGCTGCTGCGCGGCGACGATGTGATCTCCGGGCTGCCGACCGACCGAGGTTGGGACCTCGACGCGCTGTACGACCCGGACCCGGAGCAGCGCGGCAAGTCGTACACCCGGCACGGCGGATTCCTGTACGACGCGGCCGACTTCGACCCGGCGTTCTTCGGCATCTCGCCGCGCGAGGCGCTGGCGATGGACCCGCAGCAGCGGTTGCTTCTGGAGACGTCCTGGGAGGCCTTCGAGCGGGCCGGCATCAACCCCCAGTCCCTGCGGGGCAGTCGTACGTCCGTGTTCGCGGGCGTCAGCTACCACGACTACGGCTCGCGCCTCGGTGAGACCCCGGAGGAGATCGAGGGCTACCTCGGCACGGGCAACACCGCGAGCATCGCTTCGGGCCGTGTCTCGTACGTCCTCGGCCTCGAAGGCGCCGCAGTCACGCTGGACACGGGCTGCTCTTCGTCGATGGTCGCTCTCCATCTCGCGGCGCAGTCGCTGCGGCAGGGCGAGTCCGCGCTGGCGCTGGCCGGCGGTGTGTCCGTGATGGCGGTGCCCACCTCCTTCACCGAGTTCAGTCGGCAGCGCGGCCTGTCCGTGGACGGCCGGTGCCGGGCGTTTTCGGCGGACGCCGACGGCATGGGCATGTCCGAGGGCGTCGGCATGCTGCTGCTGGAGCGGCTGTCGGATGCGCGGCGCAACGGACACCCGGTCCTGGCCGTGGTCCGGGGTACGGCCGTCAATCAGGACGGCGCCAGCAACGGCCTGACCGCCCCGAACGGCCCCTCCCAGCAGCGGGTGATCCGCCAGGCCCTCGCCAACGCCGGCCTCACCCCCGGCCAGGTCGACGCCGTCGAAGCGCACGGCACCGGCACCAAGCTGG
>NZ_JBKJFM010000292.1:0-3125 GCF_046614825.1 Streptomyces nanhaiensis | reverse complement strand
CGGCCGGGTTGCCGCGGCGCGCGGCGCGGGCGGCACCGCGGCGCTCGTGCCGCGCGACGGCCCGGTCGTACTCGGCGCGCCGCAGCTTCTCGCCGGGGGCCTCGACCAGGCTGCGCACGGCGTAGGCGAGCAGGACGCCGAGGAAGCCGATCATCTTGATCGGGCGCATCGCAGCGTCGTCGGAGCGGGCCTCGCCGGGTTCACGGGTGTAGTCGGTGAGGGTGCGGCTGAAGGCCATGGAGCTGGACAGTCCCAGGGCGACCACGAGCAGGACGCCGATCACGCCGCCGTCCGCGAAGGTGCTTCCCTCGTACGCCAGCCGCAGCGTCCAGGCTCCGGCGGCGGCCAGCAGCAGCGCCCCGAGCCCGAGCGCGATCCGGCGCAGGAGGTAGCCACCGGAGTGGTCCACCCAGGTGGTGCCGTAGAACCGGATCGGCTCGGGCTCGGGGCGCTCCCGCTTCTCGCTCATGGTGTCGATTATGCGCGCGGGGTGCCGGGGGACGCCGGGGGCGGGGTCAGCCGAGCTTGGTGACGTCCCGCACCGCGCCCTTGTCGGCGCTGGTGGCCATGGCCGCGTAGGCGCGCAGGGCGGCGGAGACCTTGCGGTCGCGCGCCGCCGGCGCGTACCGGCCGCCGAGCGCCTCGCGGCGGGCGGCGAGGGTGGCCTCGTCGACCTTCAGCTCGATGGTGCGGGCGGGGATGTCGATGCTGATCAGGTCGCCGTCCTCGACCAGGGCGATGGTGCCGCCGGCGGCCGCCTCCGGGGAGGCGTGTCCGATGGACAGGCCCGAGGTGCCGCCGGAGAAGCGGCCGTCGGTGATCAGCGCGCACTTGGCGCCCAGGCCGCGGCCCTTGAGGAAGGAGGTCGGGTAGAGCATCTCCTGCATGCCGGGGCCGCCCCTGGGGCCCTCGTAGCGGATGACGACGACGTCGCCCTCCTTGACCTGCTTGCCCAGGATCTTCTCGACGGCCTCCTCCTGCGACTCGCAGACCACGGCCGGGCCGCTGAAGGTCAGGATGGACTCGTCGACGCCGGCGGTCTTCACCACGCAGCCGTCGGCGGCGAGGTTGCCGTGCAGGACTGCCAGTCCGCCGTCCTTGGAGTAGGCGTGCTCCACGTCGCGGATGCAGCCGCCGGCCGCGTCGGTGTCCAGGGACTCCCAGCGCTCGGACTGCGAGAAGGCGCTGGCTGAGCGGACGCAGCCGGGGGCGGCGTGGAACAGCTCGACGGCCTCGGGGGACGGGGAGCCGCCGCGGATGTCCCAGGTCTTGAGCCACTCGGCCAGGGAGTCGGAGTGGACGGTGCGGACGTCCTCGTTGAGCAGGCCCGCGCGGTACAGCTCGCCCAGGATGGCGGGGATGCCGCCGGCCCGGTGGACGTCCTCCATGTAGTACGAGCCGTTGGGCGCGACCTTGGACAGGCACGGCACGCGGCGCGAGATGGCGTCGATGTCGGTCAGCCCGAAGTCCAGCCCGGCCTCCTGGGCGGCGGCGAGCAGGTGCAGGATCGTGTTGGTGGAGCCGCCCATGGCGATGTCGAGGGCCATGGCGTTCTCGAAGGCGGCGCGGGAGCCGATGGCGCGCGGCAGGACGGTGGTGTCGTCCTGCTCGTAGTGGCGCCTGGTGATCTCCACGACCGTGCGGCCGGCGTTCTCGTACAGCGCCCGGCGGGCGGTGTGGGTGGCCAGCACCGAGCCGTTTCCGGGCAGGGACAGGCCGATGGCCTCGGTGAGGCAGTTCATCGAGTTGGCGGTGAACATGCCCGAGCAGGAGCCGCAGGTGGGGCAGGCGTTCTCCTCGATGAGGGCCATGTCCTCGTCCGAGACGGCGTCGTTGGCCGAGTCGGCGATGGCGCTGATCAGGTCGAGCTTGCGGACCGTGCCGTCGACGAGGGTGGCGCGGCCGGACTCCATCGGCCCGCCGGAGACGAAGACCGTGGGGATGTTCAGGCGCATCGCGGCCATCAGCATGCCCGGGGTGATCTTGTCGCAGTTGGAGATGCAGATCAGGGCGTCGGCACAGTGGGCCTCGACCATGTACTCCACGGAGTCCGCGATCAGGTCGCGGGAGGGCAGGGAGTAGAGCATGCCGCCGTGGCCCATGGCGATGCCGTCGTCCACCGCGATGGTGTTGAACTCGCGCGGGACGCCGCCCGCCTCCTTGACCGCCTCGCTGACGATCCGGCCGACCGGCTGGAGGTGGGTGTGCCCGGGCACGAACTCGGTGAAGCTGTTGGCCACCGCGATGATCGGCTTGCCGAAGTCCTCGCGCGCTACGCCGGCGGCCCGCAGGAGGGCGCGGGCGCCCGCCATGTTGCGGCCGTGGGTGACGGTGCGGGACCTCAGCTGGGGCATGGTGCTCCACTCCTTCGTGAACCGTGGGAAGACCGTCGGGCGCGGTCTTCGGGCCGTGGCTGACGAGCGTACGCCTCCCGCTCAAGATCTGGACGAAAAGTCCGGATCGTAAGACATGAGGGGCACTGGACTCACCCTCCGCGCGGGTGTTCGCCGACGGGTCCGGCGGGTCCGGTCAGATGGTGCTGGACGGCCGGTGAGAGGCGGGCGACCAGGTCCTCGGGGTCCGCGGAGGCCAGCGGCTCGATCCCCAGGACGTACCGCATGATCGCCACGCCCACCATCTGCGCGGCGGCCAGTTCCACCCGCAGCTCCCGGTCCGGGGCGTCCAGGCGGCGCGCCACCCGGGCCATCAGCTGCCGCGCCACCATGCGCCGGAATATCCGGGCGGCGGTCTCGTTGCTGAGCGCCGAGCGGACGACGGCCAGCAGCGGCGCGCGGCTGGCCGGGTTCTCCCAGACGCCCAGGAAGAAGCGGACGAGTTCCTCGCCCAGGCCGTCCGGGCCGCGGGCGGCCAGACGGCCCAGCCCCTCGGCGGCGGGGGCGAAGGAGACCTCGGCGGCGGCCTCGAAGACCTGCTCCTTGGTCCCGAAGTAGTGGTGGACCAGGGCCGGGTCCACCTCCGCGCCGCGGGCGATGGAGCGGATGGACGCCTTGTCGTAGCCGCGCTCGGCGAACTCCGCGCGGGCCGAGGCCAGGATGCGGTCGCGTGCCGCCTCCCCGGCCGCGGCCCGGCCGGCCGAGGCGGGGCGGCCGCGGCGGCGGACGGGG
>NZ_JBKJFM010000291.1:0-3134 GCF_046614825.1 Streptomyces nanhaiensis | reverse complement strand
GCGGGGGGCGGCCAGGGCAGGGCGGGGGGTACGGTAGCGCAGCAGGACGCCGTCCACGAGCGGCGCGGTCGCCGCCCGCGCCGCCGCACGGGGGGCGGTGGCGCAGGCCGCGCAGGGGCAGCCGGGCCGGGGGAGGCCGGCGGGGGCGCCGGTGCCGAGCAGAGTCAGTTCCACGGCACGATCGTCTCGCGCCCGCCGGGCCGCCGCGCGAGGGGGGCGGGGCCGGTCCGCGCGGCGGGGCCGGTCCGCGCGGACCGGCCGTGCAGGGCCTACTCTGCGGACAGCGGGACAGGATCACCGAACGTACGGCGGCACCCGGTGCGGTACGGCACGGGGACGAGCCGCGGACGACAGGGACGGACAAGGGACAAGGGGAGGCGCACATGGCGTGGACGTGGCGGTTCGAGAAGGCCGACGGCACGGAGACCGAGCCGGCCGTGCGGCCGGAGGAGTTCTCCACCCAGGGCGACGCGGAGAGCTGGATC
The DNA here is from genome assembly GCF_046614825.1 of Streptomyces nanhaiensis. Lineage (NCBI taxonomy): Bacteria > Bacillati > Actinomycetota > Actinomycetes > Kitasatosporales > Streptomycetaceae > Streptomyces > Streptomyces nanhaiensis. Next base: position 2,649 of record NZ_JBKJFM010000291.1, on the reverse strand, counting down.
GGCGAGTCCTGGAGGGAACTGCTGGAGGGCGGCGTCGAGCAGGTGACGCTGCTGGAGGACGGCACGGTGGTCTACGGGCCCATGAGCCTGAGCGCGGCCGAGGAGGCCTGAGGGCCGGGGGCCCGGCGGGGCCGTCCCCGGTCGCCCGGGGCCGGCCACGCCCTCCCGTCAGCGTTCGCCCAGGGTGATCGTGGCGGTCCGCTCCTCGCCGTCGCGCCGGTAGACGGCCCTGACCTCGTCACCGGGCTCGTGCGAGGCCAGCTCTTTCGCCAGCGCGGTGGTGTCCGGGATCTCCTCGCCGCCGAGCCCGACGATCACGTCGCCCGCCCGGAGCCCGGCCTCGTCCGCCGCGCCGCCGTCCTCGGTCTCCACGATCGCGACCCCGGCGGGCCGGTAGTCGTCGTCCAGGACGGTGCGCACCGTCGCCTCGATCGCCGCCTCGTCGGAGTCGACCACCTCGCCGTGCTCGATCATCTGGTCGGCCAGGTGCCGGACGGTGTCGGAGGGGATGGCGAAGCCCAGGCCCGGCGCCGTGCCGCCGCCCCCGTCCGGGGCGCGGGCGGCCAGGGTGGGCACGCCGATGACGCGGCCGGAGAGGTCGACCAGCGCACCGCCGCTGTTGCCCGGGTTGATCGGGGCCGAGGTCTGGATCAGGTTGCCGATGGTGGTCTCGGCGCTGCCCTCGCTGATGGAGCGGCCGGTGGCGGAGACGATCCCCTCGGTGACGCTGGAGGACAGCCCCAGCGGATTGCCCATGGCCAGGACGATCTGGCCGACGTCCAGCTCACCGGAGTCACCGAAGGTCGCCGGGCGCAGGTTGCCGGGCGGGTCGGTGAGCCTCACCACCGCCAGGTCCTCCTCCGGGTAGCTGGCGACCAGCTCCGCGTCCAGCTCGTCCCGTCCCGTGGCCATGGTGATCCGGAACCGCTCGGCGTCCCCCACCACATGGGCGTTGGTGACGATGTGGCCCTCGCCGTCGTAGACCACGCCCGAGCCCAGCCCCTCCCCGGTGGTGACCTGGACGACGGACGGCAGGACCTGGTCGACCACCTGCTGGAAGGACTCCTGCAGGTCCTCGGCCGTTGCCGGCACGGGGACGGTGGCGCTGGGCGAGGGCGAGGCGCCGGCGCCGCCGGAGGAGTCCGAGCCGGTGCAGCCGGCGAGCAGCACGGCGGCCGCGCACAGGGCGGCGGCGCCCGTGCGGTGTCCGCCGCGCAGTGGGGAACGGGTCATGGGAACGGGTGCTCCCTTCGCAGGTGTCCGCCGGTCCGCCGCGGCCGGCACGGTCGGGCGGTGCCCGGCCGCGGAGCGTCCGCGTTCCCCTCGCGGGCCGCCGGAAACCGCGCCGCGGCCGGCTGCCGCACGGATGCGAGGGGGACCGGGACGCTCAGCCGCGTACGGCGCACAGGTGCAGCAGTGCCGCCACCGCGCGGTACGGGTCGGCGCGTCCGGCCCGCTCCTCGGCGGCCAGCAGCCGCTGTCCGGCCTCGCCGCCGGGCAGGGCGGTGCCCTCAGCGGTGAAGACCCGCACCCCGTACCACCGGTGCACCGGAGTGCTCATCCCGGCCAGGGTCGCGGTCAGCGCCTCGCGGCGCAGGGCGCGCCCGGCGGGGCCGGGCGGGGCGAGGAGGTCCAGGGCCCCGGCCCAGTCGCCGGCCAGCCCCGGCCGCATGGCCGCCGCCTCGGTGTTGGGCAACAGCAGCGACAGCAGCCCGCCGGGCGCCAGCACCCGGCCCAGCCCGGCCAGCAGCGGGCCCGCCTCGTCGCCGGGTGCCAGGACCCCGTGGCAGAGCACCACGTCGAAGGAGCCGGGCAGGAAGTGCGCGCCGGTGCTGCGGCTGTCGCCGCAGACGACGCGCATCCGCTCCCGTATGCCCGCCGGCTCCCCCTCCAGGCTCCGGCGTACGGCGTCCGCCCGCCCGGGGCCGGACTCCAGCCCGGTCACCTCGTGCCCGGCGCGGGCCAGTGCCAGCGCCTGCCGCCCGTGCCCCAGTGCCACGTCCAGGACGCGCAGCCGCCGCCCCACGGGGAAGCGCGAGGTGATCTGCTCCTCCAACTGCCGGGCGACCAGCTCCTGCCCCACGGCGTCGTCGCCGCGCGGGCCGTCGCGGTGCTCGTCCGCGCGGGGCGCGTCCGCGTGGTGCTCGTCGTCTCGTACGGCTGTGTCCATCGATGCGTCCGTCGGTGGTCCGTCGGTGCTCCGCCGGGATTCCGGTTCCGCTCCGCGCCCGTCAGCGGCGCGGAGCCTCGCCGCGGGAGATCTGCGGCTTGGGCAGCCGCATGCGGCGCATCTGGAGGGTGCGCATCAGCGCGTACGCCACCGCGCCCCGACGGTTCTCGTCGGGGAACCGCTCGGCCAGGGCCCTCTTCAGCCGGAAGCCGGTGAGGAAGGAGTCGACGACGATCATCACGATGACGCCCATCCACAGCAGCAGGGAGGCGTTCTTCACCTGCATCGACGGCATCATGCTCAGGATCAGGATGACCACGGCCAGCGGCAGGAAGAACTCCGCGACGTGCCACTTGGCGTCGACGAAGTCGCGCGCGTAGCGCCGCACCGGGCCGCGGTCGCGGGCCGGCAGGTAGCGCTCGTCGCCGCCGGCCAGGGCCTCGCGCTGCCGCGCCAGCTCGGCGCGGCGGGCCTCGCGG
>NZ_JBKJFM010000290.1:0-3159 GCF_046614825.1 Streptomyces nanhaiensis | reverse complement strand
GGAGGGCTACCGGTTGGACGTGACCGGCGACGGCGCCGAGATCCGCGGCGGCGCGGCCGCCGGCGTCTTCTGGGGCGCCCAGACGCTGCGGCAGCTCCTCGGCCCCGCCGCGTACCGCCGCGCGCCGCTGCCCGGCCGCGCCTGGTCGCTGCCGTACGTCCGAGTGGCCGACGCGCCCCGCTTCGCCTGGCGCGGCTTCATGCTGGACACGGCACGGCACTTCACGCCCAAGGACGGCGTGCTGCGCTGGATCGACCTGCTCGCCGCGCACAAACTCAACGTGCTGCACCTGCATCTGACCGACGACCAGGGATGGCGCCTTGAGATCGCGCGCTTCCCCCGGCTCACCGAGGTCGGCGCCTGGCGGCGGCGCACCAGGCTGGGGCACCGGGCCTCCCCGCTGTGGGACGTGCGGCCGCACGGCGGTTTCTACAGCCGCGACGACGTCCGCGAGATCGTCGCGTACGCCGCCGAGCGCCACGTCACCGTCGTCCCCGAGATCGACCTGCCAGGCCACTCGCAGGCCGCGATCGCCGCCCACCCGGAGCTGGGCAACGCCGACGCGCGCGAGGGCGCCCCGCGGGTGTGGGACGACTGGGGCGTCAGCACCGACGTCCTGGCTCCCACCGAGGCCGTACTCCGCTTCTACGAGGGGGTGTTCGAGGAGGTGCTGGAGCTGTTCCCGGGCGAGTTCGTGCACATCGGCGGCGACGAGTGCCCCGGGGACCAGTGGCGGCGCTCCCCGGCCGCACGGGCGCGGGCCGCGGAGCTCGGCCTGGACGGCGTGGATGCCCTCCACGGCTGGTTCGTACGGCACTTCGACCGCTGGCTGGCCGAACGCGGGCGCCGCCTCGTGGGATGGGACGAGATCCTGGGGGACGGCGCGGGAGGAGCAGGCGAAGCGGGCGGAACGGGCGCGGGTGCTGCGGGCGCCGGGCTCGGCCCCGGCGCGGTGGTCTCCTCCTGGCGGGGCCGCGCGGGCGCGGTCGCCGCCGCACGGGCCGGGCACGACGTGGTGATGTGCCCCGAGCGGGAGGTCTACCTCGACCACCGGCAGGACGGCGGCGAGGACGAGCCGGTGCCCATCGGGTACGTGCGCACCCTGCGCGACGTGTACGGCTTCGACCCCGTGCCGCCCGAACTCGCGGGCACCGGCGCGGCGGAGCGCGTCGTCGGCGCGCAGGCCAACCTGTGGACCGAGGTCGTGGAGGACCAGCGGCGCGCCGACTACCAGGCCTTCCCGCGGCTGGCCGCCTTCGCCGAGGTGGTGTGGTCGGGGCCGGGCGCAGGGGGCGGTGAGGACGGCTTCGAGGGGCGGTTCCGGGACTTCGAGCGGCGGATGGCGGCCGCGCACTACGCCCGCCTCGACGCGCTGGGCGTGGCCTACCGGCCGCCGTCGGGGCCGTACCCCTGGCAGCGCCGCCCCGGTATCGCGGGGCGCCCGTTCGAGGAGCCGCCGAAGGAGTCCTGAAGGCCGGCCACGGGGCCTTCCCCGGGAGATGCCGGGGATCCTCGGGCCCGATGCCCCCGGCGCGCTCCGCGCGGTTTCCGCGCCGAGTCCCGAACCGTGCCGGAACGGCACCCGAAACGGCCTGTATAAAGTAGTACAAGGTCTCCCAGGAGTGGCAAGGCGCCTGTGCCGGTGACAACCGCCGAAAGCGGGCCATCGGCCAGGTCAGGGACGGATGCTCCCTTCGCGGACCCAGGCTCCGGCGGCCCCCCGGAATGTGCCAGAGTTGCCACGTCCGGGTTCCCAGCACGTACGGTACGGCTGGGCAGCCGGGACGACCGGGGAAGGGGCGCTGGATTGAGCACGCACGCACCGCACGCACCACGGGCGGCGCAGCCGGTCATGCTGCCGGCCACGCTCGACGAGGCCGTGGCCGCTCTCGCCGCCACGCCTGCCGCCGTGCCCGTGGCGGGCGGCACCGATCTGATGTCCGGGGTGAACTCCGGACTGCTGCGGCCCGCCGCGCTGGTCGGCCTGGGCCGGATCAGCGAGATCCGCGGCTGGGAGTACCAGGACGGCCACGCGCTGCTCGGCGCCGGCCTCACCCACGCCCGCATGGGACGCCCCGACTTCGCGGCCCTCATCCCCGCCCTGGCCGCCGCCGCCCGCGCCGCCGGGCCGCCGCAGATCCGCAACGCCGGGACGCTCGGCGGCAACATCGTCACCGCCGCGCCCACCGGCGACTCCCTGCCCGTCCTCGCCGCGCTGGAGGCCACCGTGCTGATCGCGGGGCCGGGCGGCGCGCTGCGCGAGGTCCCCGTCAGCCATCTGCTGGCCGGCATGGAGATGCTGCGGCCCGGCGAGATCGTCGGCTATGTGCGCGTGCCGCTGCTGCACGCCCCCCAGGCCTTCCTCAAGGCCACCGGCCGCACCGGCCCCGGACGCGCGCTGGCCTCGGTCGCCGTCGTGCTCGACCCCGTCCGCCGCGGGGTGCGCTGCGCGGTCGGCGCCGTCGCGCCGATGCCGCTGCGCCCGGTGGAGGCCGAGCAGTGGGTGGCGTCGCTCATCGACTGGGACGGACGACGGGCCCTGGCCCCCGAGGTGCTGGCCGCGTTCGGCGACTACGTCGCCATGGCCTGCATCCCCGATCCCCCCGCCCCGGAGGGCGGGGGGGAGGCCCCCGTACTTCCGCCCGCGGCACTGCACGTACGGCGTACGGTGGCGACACTGGCCCGACGGGGGCTCGGGAGGGCACTCGCATGAGCAACGACCAGCAGGGGCCGTTCCGGCAGGACGGCCGGCCCGTGCCTCCCCCGGCGCCCGAGGGCGGCTGGGGAGGCGAGTACGACGGCGACTCCACCGCCTTCATACAGCTTCCCGAGAACCTGCCGGGCCCGTACCAGTACGGGTCGGCCGACGGGTCCGGCGGCATGCCCGACCCGCTCGCCGCACCGGGCACCGGACACGGCTGGGAGCCGCCCGCCATCGACCCCGGCGCCCACCCGGCGCCGCCGGCCCAGGTGCCGGTGACCCCGGAGGCCACCACCGACCCGGCGGCCCCGGTGCAGTGGACCATGCCGTTCGCCGGAGGCCGGGCGGAATCCGCGTCCGCCTCCGCCGAACCCCAGCGGTCCGAGCGGGAGCAGGCCCCGCAGCGCGGCGCGGCCGCCGCCACGGGGCAGGGCGCTGCCAGATCGGCAGAACACACG
>NZ_JBKJFM010000028.1:0-46326 GCF_046614825.1 Streptomyces nanhaiensis | reverse complement strand
GCGCCAACACCCGCACCAAGAGGATCATGAGACAGATGCACGGACGCGCCGGATTCGACCTCCTCCGGCACCGCATCCTCCTGTCCTGACAACTACCCGATGTCACCACCGACTACGGGCCAGAGCCGAACGTTTGACAGACCCGCACCCGGACCCGCACCACCACCCAGCGCCCGTCGACCGGCACGTCGGCCACCGTCCGCAGCTGATGGCCGTGCACCCGTCCTGACGATGCCCCGCACGCCGGGCAGACCGCAGCGCCCCGCGGCGTCCGTGCCCGCACCACGATCCGCTTCCTCTCATCGATCACATCCTCGATGACCAGCGGGGACAGCCCCGAGAACACTGTCTGGACAAGCTCGTCGACATCCTTCACACGGACATCAACGACCCTCGCGACTCTCCGTCACCACCGGATGTGAGACAGGGCCGATCGTTTTACAGTCCCAATGCTCGAGAGGGAGTGGGCCTGGAGAACGGCGATATTGAAGCAGATGGCGTTCGAGATCTGATCAATGAATCTGGAAATAAGCACGGCTGCCATACTTGCGATGCCACGACCCCCGGCACCAAGAACGGGGACTGGATTCCGGATCACCAGCCACCGTCTAGTCTTGTTGCTCCGGGATCTCCTCAGACGGCGTATCCTCACTGTCTGTCCTGCGCCAGGCGGCAAGGTGGAGTCGTCTCGCAGCTTTCGCAAGGAAAGAGCAAGAAGAAATGGTAGCTAACGGCCCTGTGGTTTCATTCCTGGCAAAAATCGAGCACGGATGCCTGATCTTGCGGGATGCGGGGAGTAGCAACGATGTCAGTGACTGGGACCCGGCGTCGAGCAGTTGGCATAAGGAAGGCAGTTCACTCATCTTCGGCGTTCAGGCCAGTGTCGACGGTCCTGTCGAATGCGAGGTGTGGAAGTCGGTTCCGCCTATGGTGCTTCCTGCGAACCTCTTTGAGGTGCCTCTCCCGTGTCGGTCCGGATGGCTCGTGTTGCACGATCCGAACGAATACGCCCGAATGCAATTCACGGGATTTCGTGGCTCTGTGATCTGTTCGGTAATGGTAGATGATCCGCAATTTCCGTCAAAGGTTCAGATCTTGCTGAGGAAAGGAGATGAGTAGCTTCTTTGCTCGTAGAAACGGTCGAGGATTCATTCGGATCCTCGCCGGTTTCTCGCGTGCGCGTGAGAGTGTCGTTCCGGTGAGGGATGCCAACCTTCCCGCGCCATTCTGAAGTGCAGAGTTGAAGCCCTGTGGGGTGCAGGCCCTTTGAAAAGTGATTTTATGCCCGGATTCGTCAGGCCAGCCCGAGGGCGGTGAGAGACCTCTGGGGTCCCGGCTGGTGTGGCGAAATGCTGATGCGATGTTGGTGTGACCGTCCTGTCGGTGGACGCCGGTGGCGAGGTTCCGCGGGCCTGCCGTGATCCGGGGTAGATGCCGGGCGCGTGTCTTCAGTGGAGTCCTTGCCGGAGGTGACATTGCGGACGTGGCGGGACTGGTCCTCGATCTTTCAGTGTCCGCGGATCCAGGTGGTGAGCTCGGCTCCGGTGGCCGTGCCCGGCTGGCCCTACTCGGTGATCTGCGTGCTGGAGACGGGGCGCAGATCGTGGACCGTGCCGCTGGACGTACTGCGTCTGGCCCCGGGCGATGACGCCGTCACCGCCACGGCTGACCAGATGCGTGAACTGGTTGAGCGGCTGGTCTCAGCCGGGCAGTGGGGGAGGGAGACCTGATCGTGGTGGACGCCGGATACGACGTGCCCCGCCTGGTCTTTCTGCTCAGAGATCTGCCGGTGCAGGTACTGGGCCGGATGCGCTCGGACCGGGTCGTCCTACGCCGCGCGGTCCCGCCTTGTGAGCCCGACGTCCGGGGCCGGCCGCGCCCCACCATGGAGGGCGGTCGTCTTCGGTGCCCTAATCTCCTGTTAGGGAGGACGAACTGGGACAGGGAAGACGCCAGGGGACGTGACTGGTCAGCGCAGGATGCGGCGTCCGGCTTTGGCCGGTTCGGCGACAAGCGGTCGCATGGATACTGTGCACCGCGGCCCTGCCGGGGTGCGGCCAGGGCATGTTGAGCCTGTGTGCTGCCGTGGTCCGGTACGGCGCGCTGGTGAGGAGGCACTCCGTTCGAAGGGAAGGGGAACCAGACCGTGAAGCGTGTCTGGATCACCTTGTTGTGCGGCACTTGCGCTCCATCCATTCCCGGATTTCGGCAGGGGAGAAGCGCAGTTGCCAGCCGATGCGGAAACTGGGGATGGCTTCCTTGGCGTGGTTGTCGTAGATCCAGGAGACGGGCTTTCCGAGGAACTCGGCCAGGGCAGCGACATCCCAGAGCGGCTCGGTCATGGTGCCTCCGTATGACTTGATCCTCTGGTGAGGACGAAGGTATGTAGGGGGAGCGGCCGCGCCAAAGGCGTTGTCCGTTCCTCTGGTATGCGGTCACCCTCGGTGAGAGGTAGCCGTCTGGGTGGGGGAGCGTGGTGAGGGGAGGGCGCTGGTGTCCCGGGCCGGTGGGCGGAGTCAGCACCGAGCCAGCACGACGGGCCCGAACGGACCGGAACGGGCGGCAACAGGGGTCAGCACCGAGTCAGCACGGGGGCGGCGTGAGCCCGTCCGCAGGGGACGGGCCCACGCCGTTGAACTGGTCGTTTGCCGTTCGGTGCCGCTTCTGGTACAGCGCGTTGTAGCAGTTCGAGAACATCTGGCTGAGGACGAAGCGCTACAACGAGAAAGGCCAGGTCAGAAGCGGTACGGGAGGCATCTGCTACATCCTCTTCCCGGCAAAGCCCTCCCCGGCCCTGCGCGCGCTCGGCATCCGCTGACCCGGCGTCGCCTCCGCGGCCGCGACACCCGTGCTCCGCCGTGACTCCGAGAAGCCAGTGCTCCATCCGAGAGAACGCCTCAGCGGAGGGGAACACTGTCACTCGGAGTCACGGTGGAATCCTTTTCGTCGTACACTGAACCTTTTCCATCTTGATCAGCTGGCGAGTTCGAGGGCGACGACGGCACGGACGACGGCGGTGGTCCGGGTGGTGCTGCAGCGGAGCTTCCGCAGGAGCCGCCAGTACTTGAGAGTCGCCATGGCGCGTTCACCCAAGCTGCGGATCTTGGCGTGATCCCGGTTGTGACGCCGGCGCCAGCCGCGAAGATGCTTGCCCCGGATCGGGACACGGATCGCGGGACCGGCGCCCTGATACGCCTTGTCGGCCCAGCACTTGACGTCATCGGCGGCGAGGACAGCGGGAATGCCGTGGGTCCGGGCCGCGGTCAGGTCGTGAGTGCTTCCCGGCAACGCGTCCGAGGCCCAGATCAGGCGCCCGGCTGGATCGGCGAGGACTTGCACGTTCATCCCGTGGTGCTTCTTCTTGCCCGAGTAGAAAGGGCGGTCGGCGGCGATACGGTCGATCGGCAGCACGGTGCCGTCGAGAATCACGTACGCCTTCTTGCGTGCGGTCGCCATGGCCTGCTCCAGCGTGGGCGCGAGAGCAGCCAGGAGGTCGACGGCCTCGCGTATGTAGCGGTAGGCCGTGGCGATCCCGATGCGGAAACCCGCGGCGAGGCGGGCGTAGGTGTCACCGCAGCGCAGGTGGGCCAGGACGAGCAGGGCCTGCCGGCTGCAGGTGAGGCGACGCCATCGGGAGCCGATGCGGCGTCGGTGAACTGCGAGAAGGCCGGAGAGGTGCTGCAGGGCGCGGCTGGACAGATCGATGGCGGACGGGTAGACAAGCACGAGAGCTCCTGGCGGACTGGTGATCTTGGTCGTGAACCCGTCTACCAGGAGCTTTCTTCATGCCCGCCACCGGGGTCGCTGGTCCAACCACCCGTCAGGTTGGAAGAGGCTCCCTGTGCGCCGTCTGAAAAGCAGGGCACGCAAGCGGGTCTCTACCATGCCCATCGAGCCTTTTCCAGCCCGTCTGCGGTACGGCCGTAATCCATGGTCTCCGGCCGGTTTCGGCGTCGTAACCGCCACGGTGTGCCGGGACGCTCCTGGGTCCGTCGAGCTTCCGGCTGCATGTGCTCCGGACGTCTGTGCCGCCGCACCGGCAGCGACTCGGAAGGCGTCCCCGATCCTGGACGGCGTGCTGTTGCTGACCGACCGCATCGCTCGGGCAGGTAAGGAAGGCACGGGACGAGCGTCTTGGTATCGCTGATTTGGTGGGAAGGCCGGTGCGCCGTGCCCGCACCGGGCCGTCGACGGCCCGGTGCGGGCACCCTGCTGCGGCCGCCGGGTAGCAGGGCTTGGAGAACGTTCCACTGCTGCGATACGTCCGTCGTGCGAGACCCACCGTCTGCAGATGTACGGCTCCCTGGCAGCGGGACACAGGGGTGTATGTGACATGCCGTCTTCGGTTCGTGACGTGCCCCCGATCCACCTTGAACGTGAACTTGGCGTATACGCAGGAGATGTGGCACACCCTCAACTTCATGTGAGGTTAATCACCTTGTCGTGAGGTGTGATTGTTCCGTAAGCGGTTTTCGAGAGCTTTTTCCATGCTGGACAGGCAGTTATGCGACCTTTAATTTTCTCACGGTGATCAGTCAAGATCACTGCAGATGGAGGGTCCTTCGGGGCCGGGGGAGGGGGGCTGGTGGGCGGGTCTGTGCGGACAAGCCTCGGCAACAGGGGCCTGGTCGGATCACTGGCAATGGCGGTCACCGTGGTTGTGGCGCCGCTTTCCGAGGCCGGGCCGGACCACATCGACATCTCCTCGGAGACACGTACCGCGTCGTCCACGTCGACATCGCCGGAGACGGCGCTGACGGAGGAGGCAGCGCACGCGAAAGCGGTCTCGACCAACGAGAAGGTCGAGATCATCTCGCAGCGCGGGGAGTCAAGCGAGGTCTACGCGACGCCGGAAGGCCATCTGGAAGCGGTCCAGCACCTGCGCCCGGTACGCGCCCGTGTCGACGGCGAGTGGAAGCCCGTCGACAACACGCTGCACCGACGCGGCGACGGCGCGATCGTTCCGGGCGCCACGACCGTGGACATGGTGTTCTCCGGTGGAGGCAACGGGCCGCTCGTGACGCTGGGGCAGGCCGGTCGCACGCTGTCGATGTCATGGCCGAAGTCGTTACCCGCGCCGACCCTCCAAGGAGACACCGCGACTTACGCTTCCGTGCTGCCGGGAGTCGACCTCCAGGTACGGGCGAACACGGATTCGTTCTCCCACCTGCTGGTGGTGAAGTCGGCCGAGGCTGCGCTGCATCCGGAGCTGGCGGAGCTGAAACTGGCGATCGGCGGCAAGGGCCTGAAGGTCATAGAGACCGGATCGGGCGGGTTGCAGGCAGTCGACATCAACGCGGGCGGAGTGGCCTTCGAGGCGGCGCAGCCGGTGATGTGGGACTCCCCCGTTTCTCCCGCTGCGGAAGAGTCTCCGGCTGCGGCTGAGAAGAAGACGAGCGTGACCTCGACCGAGGGTTCGCAGGAGACCGGTACCGCCGCAGAGGGACCCGGGGACGGGGCGATGCTGGCCCCGATCGGGGTCGAGGTCACCAACGGCGGGTCCGAGTTGCGGCTGACACCCGACCAAGCGCTGCTGAAGGACCCGGACACCCGGTACCCGGTTTACATCGACCCCCAGTGGTATACGCCGAAGGCCGGCGAGTGGACGATGGTCTCCCGCTACTGGGCAGACTCTCCCCAGTGGAAATTCAACGGCAAGTCGGATGCCGGCATGGGGTACTGCGGGTGGGACTACTGTGCCCCCTACGACCTGAAGCGGCTTTTCTACAAGTTCCCGACCTCCAGATTCGCCGGAAAAACGATCCTTTCCGCCCAGTTCATCGCAAAGGAGACGTACTCCGCCTCGTGCGACGGCCGGACGGTGCAACTGTGGAGAACGAAGAGCTTCAGCTCGTCCACGACGTGGAACAGCTCGTCCGACAACTGGCTGGAGCACCTGGACACCCGTGACGTGGCGCACGGTTACAGCGCCTCGTGCCCCGCCGACGACGTGGAGTTCAACGCCAAGAAGGCGGTGCAGTACGCTGCGGACCACTCCTCCTCCTACACGTCCTTCGGACTGCGAGCGGGGTACGAGGACGACAAATACGGCTGGAAGCGGTTCTCCGACGACGCCTACCTCCGGGTGCAGTACAACCGTCCACCCAAGCAGCTCGCGATGTCCCAATTGCGCATGGAGTACGGCGGCACCTGCAAGAAGCCGGACTACAAGGCGCGAGTGCGCACCCTGGGCAAGATCTACGCCGAGGACGTGACAGACCCGGACGGGGACACCGTGTCGGTGGAGTTCGAGGCGAAGTGGGACTCCGGTGACGGGCAGGGCCTGATCCGACGATGGAACCCACCGAAGACGTCGTTCAAGAAATCCGGATCGACGTTCTCCATCTCACTGCCCTCGTCGGTGCCGGCGAACAAGACGGTGCACTGGTACGCCCGGACCTACGACGGGGCGCAGTACTCGCCGTGGTCGTACACGGGTTCGGCGACCGGCTGCTACTTCGTTTACGACCTCTCCGTTCCCGCAGCGCCGAGCATCGCCTCGGGGGACTACCCGGAGTCGAACCCCGAGAACCCGGATGACCCCTGGTACGACGGGGTGGGCCGTTACGGCTACTTCACCCTGGACTCGTCAGCCACCGACGTGAACCAGTACCGGTTCGGGATCAACGGCGACCCGACGTCGCCGAACTCGATCCAGACCTCGAGTGGAGCGGCGAAGACGGCCCGGATCAAGCCGGTGAAGTCCGGCGTCAACTTCGTCACCGCGCAGGCGTTCGACCAAGCGGGCAACGGCAGCGAGATCCGCACCTACCAGTTCCGGGTCAAGGCCGGGCAGCCGGAGCGCGCGCAGTGGCGGCTGGACGAGTCGGCCGGCGTCACCCAGGCGGAGGGCTCCTCGCCACCGCGCACAGCGGAACTGCACGGGGCGACGCCCGGGGTGGAGGGTGTGCTCGGCACCGCGGTGTCGTTCGACGGCGTCGACGACTACGCCAGCACCGACATCCCGACGGTAGACACCTCCCGGGGCTTCGCGGTGTCGGCGTGGGTGAAGCTGTCGAGAATGCCGGACACCGCGGCGATCATCGCGGCCCAGCCGGGCAACAACAGCCCTGGTTTCGAGCTGTACTACTCCAAGGCTTACGACCGGTGGGCGTTCAACCAGTACTCGGCCGATACCGCCGACGCCAAACCGGTGCGCGTGGCACCGGATACCGCAGGCGGAGTGAGCGCCGACCGCTGGACCCACCTGGTGGGCATGCACGACATGACGCTGAAGGAGCTGCGTCTCTACATCGACGCACAGCTCGTCGGCACCGTCCCCTACACCACCGCCTGGGACGCGCGCCGGGGGTTGCAGATTGGAGCGGGCAGCTACAACGGCAGCCAGGGCTCCTACTTCCCCGGTGTCATCGACGAATTGCAAATCTTCGACAAGCCGGTCACGCAGGCCGAGGTGACCGCACTGTTCAGCAAGGAGCCGATCGGCAACGGGCGGCCCGCGCGAACGGTGTTCAACCTCGACGAGCCGGCCACCGCGACGCAGATCACCGGATACGCCGATGTCAAGCCGATGGTGTTCAAAGGCGGGGTCAAACCGGGGACGGCGGGCGCTGACGGCAACGCGGCAGAGTTCGACGGCGTCGACGACTACGCCGACGCTGGCGCACCGCACGTGAACACCGAGGGGAGCTTCTCGGTCGCGGCGTGGGCGAAGCTCCCGGCGACCCGGCCGAGCAAGGCGGCGATGGTGGTGGCCCAGTCGGGCAACTACAGGAGCGGACTCGAGTTGTACTACTCGGCCGCCTACGGCTGGTCGTTCAACCAGTACTCCGCCGACACCGCCGACGCGACACCGATCCGCGCGGCACAAGGCAGCACGGACAAGGTCGTCCCTGATGAGTGGACCCACTTGCTGGGAGTGCACGACACCGTCGCCAACGAGCTGCGGCTGTACGTCAACGGCGCATGGGTGGCGACTACACCGCTCGGGAAGGCTTGGTACGCCGGGAAGTCCACCCTCATAGGCGCGGGCAGGTACAGCGGTTCGATGAGCAACTTCTTCCCCGGCCAGATCGACGACGTGCGGATGTTCGACCGACCGCTGTCGGCAACCGAGGCGAAGGAGCTTTTCAAGAACCGACCTCTGGTCAAGGGACGGTGGAAGCTGGACACGGCCAGTGGCAGCCCAGCCGTCTCCCCAGACGACTCCACCGGGAGACGCGGAGTGACGCTGAGCGGCGACGCGGTCATCGACGACTCAGGCAGCTCCAACTACGTGGGCACCGGCAGCCTGCTCCTGGATGGCGACGGTGACTACGCGGCCACCGGCACCTCACCGGTGGGGAGCACCACCAGCTTCACGGCGACCGCGTGGGTGGCCACCGCTGCACGACCGGATCACAAGGTCACGGTGATGTCCCTGGCCGGATCGGTCAACAGCGGTTTCGCCGTGCGCTACGTACCGGATTCCAAAGATCCGGCCAATGCCGGCCGGTGGCAGCTCGAGATGACCGGAGCCGACACCTCCGGCGCCGACACCGTGACCTCCGAGCACGCCAATTTCCAGAACAACACCATGTGGAACCACATCGCCGTCGTTTACGACGCCTTCTCCGACCAGATGAGGCTGTACGTCGACGGCGAGCTGGAACAGGCACTGTGCCTCGACAGTGACGACGACGGGGCGCCCGACGATGCGTCTTGCACCGAGCGCGTGTCGTGGAACAACGACGTGCTGACGTTCAACGCCACCGGCGGCCTGCAACTGGGCCGGTCGAGGACCGCAGGAACCTGGGGCGAGTATTGGCCCGGCGCCATCGACGACGTGTGGGTGTTCCAGGGCGCGGCCAGTGAGGTACAGATCGCCCGCCTCGCCAACGGCGAGGATCTGGCCACTTCGCCGGGACCCTGACCTACGCGGCGCCGGGGCCCTTCGGACCGCCGAAGGGCCCCGGACGCCACTGCGGCCCGGTTCCCCGGGCCTTCACAGACGGCACCGAAACCCCCATGACGGCATCCCCACCCGGACACCCGGGGCCTCCGGGACAGCACCGTCGGCGACAGGAAGTAGTTGGAGATGGGCGGGGCAATGCGCAGACGCACACGAAAGGGGCTGCGCCGCAGGATCGCGGTGGGCCTGGCCGCCGTCATGGTCGGCACATTGATCCAGCAGGGCACCACCGTCACCGCCGAGGCGTCCGACCGAGGACGTCCTGCGGCCGTAGACCCGGACAGGCCCGTCGCCGGACAC
Source organism: Streptomyces nanhaiensis (assembly GCF_046614825.1). Lineage (NCBI taxonomy): Bacteria > Bacillati > Actinomycetota > Actinomycetes > Kitasatosporales > Streptomycetaceae > Streptomyces > Streptomyces nanhaiensis. The sequence goes on along the minus strand of NZ_JBKJFM010000028.1, from coordinate 37,115 downwards.
GCGCTCGAGGCCGAGCCACGCGGGACCGGCAAGGCGTCGAGGACGCCTGAGGGGAAGCCAGAAGCCGCCTGGCCCCGGGGCAGGTCGGCTATGCTTGCCGTCCCGCGGACGGGTGCCAAGGGCACGAGCGGGAAGGACACGGGCCCCACGGACGCCGACGGCCTGCCGGTCTCGGTGACTGCGCCCAAGGGCGGCGGGAAAGCCGGGAACGAGGCGAAGGCGAAAGCCGAAGCGGCACCCGAGCCCGTCGAGAAGATCAATCTCAAAGTCCATGACCGGAAGACCGCCGAACGGGCCGGAGTGGACGGCCTGCTGTTCTCGGTCGCCCGCGCGGACGGTGCCGGGGAACGGGGCGCAGTCGGAATCCGGCTGGACTACGCAGACTTTGCCGAGGCCTACGGGGCGAACTACGGCGCGCGCCTCCGCCTAGTCGAGCTGCCCTCCTGCGCGCTGGCCACCCCTGCGGTCGCCAAGTGCCGCGACACGGTGGAGATCCCCGCCATCAACGACGCCAACGGGCAGACTCTGACCGCCGCATCGCTGACCGTCGGGTCCGCGAACAGCTCCCCGACCCTGCTGGCCGCCGTCTCCGGCACCTCCAGCGACCAGGGCGACTTCACGGCCACCTCACTGTCGCCATCGGCGACCTGGAGCACCAACCTGCCATCGGGTGACTTCTCCTGGTCCTACGGCATGCCGGTGCCCAACGTACCCGGGTCGCTCAAGCCCGATGTTGGCCTGTCCTACTCCTCGGGAAGCATCGACGGGCGCACGGGGACGACGAACAACCAGTCCTCATGGATCGGCGACGGCTTCGACCTTTGGCCCGGGTTCATCGAGCGCCGCTACAAGTCCTGCGCGGATGACGGGATCAAGATCGACGGCAACGACCCGGGCGATCTGTGCTGGGGCTACGACAACGCCACGATCAGCTTCAACGGCAAGGGCGGCGAACTGGTCCCCGTCGGCAACGGGGTGTGGAAGCTGAAGGACGACGACGGCACGAAGATCGAGCGGCTAGAGGGCACCAGCCGGGACAACGGCGACGACAACGAGGAGTACTGGCGCCTCACCACCACCGACGGAACCCGCTACTACTTCGGCTACCACAAGCTGCCCGGCTGGGCGGACGGCAAGGGCACCACCGACTCCACCTGGACCGTGCCCGTCCACGGCGACGACGCCGGCGAACCCTGCCACGGGTCCTCCTTCATCGACTCCTGGTGCCAGCAGGCCTGGCGCTGGAACCTCGACTACGTCGTCGACGTGCACGGCAACGCCATGGCCTACTACTACGACAAGGAGACCAACCACTACGGCCGCGCCCTGAAACCGGCCAACGGCACCCCGTACGTGCGTGGCGGCCACCTCGACCGGATCGAGTACGGCCTGAAGTCCTCGGCCATGTACGCCGATAAGGCCCTGGCCAAGGTGGACTTCACCTCGGCCGAGCGCTGTATCCCGGAGACCGGGGTCACCTGCGAGCCTGACACCATCGACGACAAGTCGTTCTACTGGTACGACACCCCGTGGGACCAGAACTGCAAGTCCGGCACCGACTGCACCACCTCTCTGGCGCCGACCTTCTGGACCCGCAAGCGCCTCACCGACGTCACCACTCAGATCCTCAAGTCCGACGGCACCTATACCGACGTCGACACCTGGAAACTCGCCCAGCGCTGGGGCATGGCCGACATCGACTACAGCCTGCTCCTGGAATCAGTCCAGCACACCGGCAAGTCCGCGGCGACGGCCATCACCCTGCCCAAGGTCAGCTTCGCCTACCACCAGGACGCCAACCGCCTTGACAAGGCCGACGACGACACCGCTCCGTTCATCAAGCACCGGCTGGCCACTGTCGCCGACGAGTCCGGCGGCCAGATCGACGTCAACTACTCCGCCCCCGCCTGCGACTGGAACGCGCTGCCCACACCCCAGAGCAACACCACGCGCTGCTACCCGCAGTACATGGAGCTGGGCAGCGAGAACCCGGTGACGCACTGGTTCAACAAGTACGTGGTCACCTCCGTCACCGCCACCGACCGCACAGGCGGCGCCCCCGACGAGGTCACCCAGTACAGCTACCTCGACGGCGCGGCCTGGCACTTCGATGACGACGACGGCCTGACCAAGGAGAAGTACAAGACGTGGTCGACCTGGCGCGGCTACGGACGCGTACGGGTCAAAACCGGTGGTCAGAGCGGCACCATGCTCTCTCAGGAGGACCACTACTACCTGCGGGGCATGGACGGTGACAGGGCCGGCCCCGACGGCGGCACCAAGAGCGTCACCGTGCCGGACGGCGAGGGCACCACGCTGACCGACCACGCGGCGTACGCGGGCTTCGAGTACCGGACCGAGAAGTATTCCGCACCGGGTGGGAAGATCCTGGAGAAGAGCGTCAACCACCCCTGGAGCCACGAGACCGCCAAGCGCGTGCGCTCCTGGGGCACCATCACCGCGAACCTCACCGGCACCGCCACCTCCAAACGGTTCGTCTCGTTGGACGACGGCGCCGGAAGTTCGTGGCGCACCACCGCCACCGCGACCACCTATGACACGGTCGCCGGGCGGGCGGCGGAGGTGAACGACTACGGCGACACCACCACGGCCGCGGACAACCGCTGCACCCGCATCACCTACGCCGACAACACCGACAAGCGGATCCTCGACAAGCCGTCGCGGGTCGAGACCGTCGCCGTCAAATGCGCCGAGATTCCGAACCGAGCCACCGACGTCATATCCGACGTGCGCACCGCCTATGACGGCGGCGCCTACGGTGCCGCCCCGACCAAGGGCGACGCCACCACCATCGGCACTCTCAGCAAACACGACGGCAGCAAGGCCACCTACACCGAGTCCTCCGTCACCTTCGACGGCTACGGCCGCGCGCTGACCGCCACCGACCTGTCGGGCACCACCGTCTTCGACGCCGCAGGCACCTCGGCCCACACGGACGAGGCCAACAAGCGCACGACCACGACCGTGTACACCCCAGCCACCGGCCTGCCCACGCAGAAGAAGGTCACCACACCTCCCGCCAAGGCGGGCACCAGCGGCACCGCGCAGACCACCACGACCACCCTCGACCCGGCACGCGGGCTGCCGCTCACGGTGCTCGACACCAACAACAAGCGCACCGACTACGCCTACGACGCGCTGGGACGCCGGGCCGCGATCTGGCTGCCCAACCGCTCCAAGGCCAACGGCCAGACCCCCAACTACGCGTTCACCTACAAGACCGAGGAGGGCGCGCCCGCCGCCGTCGGCACCAAGTGGCTCGGCTCCGGCGGTGCCCAGCTGACCAGCTACACCCTCTACGACGGCTTCCTGCGCCCCAGGCAGACCCAGGTCCCCGGCCCCGACGGCGGCCGGCTGGTCAGCGACACCTTCTACGACGAGCGCGGGCTGACCAAGAAGGTCTTCGCGCAGTACTACACCACAGGTGCCCCGTCGACCACGCTGTTCGGACCGGACGACTCCCTCAGCGTCGAGACCCAGACCCACTTCACCTACGACGGGCTGGGCCGGACCACCGTCGAGAAGCAGATCGCTGGCAACGGCGACGGCGGCACTGAGCTCGCCGTGACCACCACGACTTACAAGGGTGACCGCACCACCATCGACCCTCCGGACGGCTCCACGCCCACCACCAGGGTCACCGACGCCCGCGGACAGATCACCGAGCTCTGGCACTACCGGGGCGGTACACCCGAGGGCGACCACGACACCACCCGCTACAGCTACACCCCGGCAGGCCAGATCGCCCGTGTCGTAGACGCCGCGGGCAACACCTGGAGCTACCTGTACGACCAGCGTGGACTGCTGACCGAGTCAAACGACCCTGACAAGGGCAAGACCGCCCTCTCCCACGACGACTACGGTCTGCTGACCTCCACCAGCAACGACCGCGGCGGCAAGCTGTACCACAGCTACGACGACCTCGGACGCAAGACCGAGACCCGCGAGGGCGCCGCCGGCGGCACCCTGCTCGCCCAGTGGACGTACGACCCACTGGGGGCGAAGGGCCAGCTCGCCTCGGCCACCCGGTATGTGGGCGGCAACGCATACAAGACCACGGTCAACATCTACGACAGCCTCTACCGGCCGAACCGCACCACCGTCACCATCCCCGCCTCCGAGGGCGCCCTGGCCGGCTCCTACCAAATCAATACCAAGTACAACGCGGACGAGACCGTCCAGTCGGTCAGCTACCCGGCCGCCGGCTCCCTGCCGGCCGAGGTCGTGACACCCACCTACGACTCGATGCAGCGCCCGGTCACGCTCGGGGGCGCGAGCACGTACGTCACCGACACCGTATACAGCAACACTGGCAAACTCCTGCAGCACGAGCTCGCCTCCGGAGGCAAGAAGACCTGGGTCACCAACACGTACGAGTGGGGCACCCAGCGGCTCAAGACCTCCCGCACTGACCGTGAGGACGTCGCTGGCGTCGATCGCCACGCCACCTACGGCTACGACCAGGCCGGCAACGTCCGCTCGGTCGTCGACACCTCGCGCGAGGGCACCGACGCGCAGTGCTTCGTCTACGACCACCTGCGCCGTCTCACCGAGGCATGGGCCCAGTCGAACAGCCAGTGTGCCTCCCAGCCGTCGGCGTCCGTACTCGGCGGCCCCGCCCCGTACTGGACCACGTACGGCTACGACAAGACTGGGAACCGGACAGAGGAGATCCAGCACGACATCCTGGGCGACACCACCAGTGACGTCAGGCGTACCTATACCTATCCCGCGCCCGGTAGTCCCCGGCCCCACGCACTGACCAAGGTGGAGACCACCGGACCGGGCGGAACCCAGCTGGACACCTTCACCTACGACGCCACCGGGAACACCACCGACCGGGAGCTCCACGGTACCGACCAGGAGCTCACCTGGGACGCCGAAGGCAGGCTCACCAAGGTCGTCGAGACGACCGAGCAGGGGCAGAAGACCACCAGCTACGTCTACGACGCCGACGGCAAGCGCCTGATCCAGGACCACGACGGCACCAGGACTCTCTACCTCGGCAACACCGAGATCACCCTTGCCAAGGGCTCCACGATCCCGAAGGCCACCCGCTACTACGACATCGGCGCGGGCACCGCGATCCGCACCGACGACAACAAGGTCTCCTTCCTCGTCGGCGACCACCACGGCACTGCCGAACTCGCCATCAGCGCCGCGGACCTGTCCATGCAGCAGCGTCGCACCACTCCCTTCGGCGGCTACCGCGGCACCCAGCCCACGAACTGGCCGGGAACCAAGGGTTTCCTCGGCGGCACCGAGGACGGAACTGGCCTCACACACCTGGGCGCCCGGGAGTACGACTCGGACACAGGTCGCTTCATCAGCGTCGACCCGGTCATGGACCTGGGCGACCCCCAGCAGATGAACGGTTACGCGTACGCCGGCAACAACCCCCTCACCTTCAGTGACCCCGATGGACTGCGCTGCCTCCACGGGGCGCCGGGCGGCGGGAAAGACGGCATCTGCGCTGGCGTGAGCGGAGACACCGACGGCGTCATCAATGGCACGTCGAACAACTGCCCGCGCACCTCGTCCTGCTACGACGCGGCCGTCGAGATGTCGCAGCACGCCCGCAAGATCGGCTCCTACGGCAAGACCCCCAGGCAGTACAAGAAGTGGCTCAACGACGGCCGTAAGGCGCGCGAGATCTACCGTTGCGGATTCGTCGGCTGCGACGGACAGGTCGCCAACCCAGCCGCCTGGTGCTACCGGAACGCGGAGCTGTGCACGATCTTCCACCTGGCGTACGAGCTAGAACCCGTGCTGCACAAGGTATGGGAGGTGGAGAAGGAACTGCTTGGCCTCGGCGGCCTGGAGGCGTGTGCGGCTGGCGACATGGATGCCTGCGTAGACCTCACGATCGACGTCACCGTCGCGTCGAAGATGAGACTCGCAGGCAGACTGCTGGGCCTGTGCAAGGCGTTGAACAGCTTCGTCGCGGGCACGGAGGTCCTGCTCGCGGATGGTTCGCGCAAGAAGATCGAGGACGTCAGGACCGGTGACAAGGTCCTGGCCACCGATCCGGAGACAGGCGAGACGACGGCCCGCGAAGTCGTCGCCACCATCATCACCGAGGACGACAAACGGTTCACCGAGCTCAAGGTCACGGCGGACGACGGCCACGCCTCGATCGTCACCACCGACCACCACCCCTTCTGGTCGCCTTCGAAGCAGGCCTGGCTCGACGCCGCCGACCTCAAGCCCGACATGACACTGCGCACACCCGATGGGGACCTGGTGGCCATCGTTGGAGCCCGACACTTCACCGACCGCCGACTCACCTACAACCTCACCGTCGATGACGTGCACACGTACTACGTGGCAGCCGGAGAGGAATCCGTGCTGGTCCACAACGGCGGCGAGGACATCGGACTCACCCGCGAGCAGCACGTCGCCCAGCTGCTCGGCGGCACCGTGGCCAAGGGGCCCAACGGCCAGGACATCAAGATCACGATGCCGAACGTCGGATCATCGGGGCTCGATGTGATCTCGGCGGACGGAGACTATGTCTTTGTTGGAGGCCCTGCTAAGGCCAAGAACCCGTCCAAGTTCGGGCAGGCTTTGAAGATCAACAAGTACGCCGCCGACCAGGCAGGAGTCAGGGCCATCTACTACTTCGAGGAGGGCACGCCCGAATCCGCGTTGAAACAGGCGCGCAAGGTCTTCGGTGCGGAGAACGTGCATACTTTCTCCATGCACAAGGGGCCTACAACCGACGGCGGGTGCTGATCCGTGTCGGACGCGTACATCGCGTGGTACAGGACGCGCACCACGGAGAGCGGATTTCTAGCCCTCGCCGACGAGTTCCAGCGCAGCGGCATCTCCATCCGGCATCCGAACCTCGGCACCGGGATCCTCCTGAACGCTGACGGCGATCAGGTGAGGATGTCGGTGGAGCGCATCGCAGAACTGGTGGGACTCGCCGTCGCGTGCCTCAACGTGGAGTGGTGGCTGACCGCCGATGTGGACGTCACCTGCCGCTTCACGTACGAGCCGCTGGGCGGGGAGTGCCAGACGTACTACCTGGATGGTCTCTCCGCAGACGAAGTGGCGTGCGTGGAAGAAGTGATCCTTCGCCAGGTCTCCAGACAGCCGGAACTGACAGACGCCCTTATTGTTGATCGGTCGGGGGCCAGTGCGGAGGTCGACTGGGACGAACAGGTTCTCGGGGGCCCGACAGAACTCACGGTGTCCCCCGACCTGATGATCCTCCCTCATGCACGGATACGGGAGATCGGCGGAGTCCTCCAGCGAGGGCGGGTCGAGGAGTACGACTCCCGCCTCAGCATCTACAGAAAGCGGTGAGTGGTTACCGGCCTGTGTTCCGCACGGACCTTCCAGGTCATTCAGCCTGGTGAACCCTCGGGAGCCAAGGTCGCAACCGGGGTCGGTCTGACCGGGGCCGTATCCAAGTGATGAGGAGATGCTTCTTTTGGTCAGGGCGGCAACGTTTCAGAGGGGCTCGGTCTGGAACTCCAGGAAAGCTTGATCCTCTGATGAGGAGGAAGGTGCGGGGAAGGTGAGGCTACCAAAAGGCTCTGTTTCCTTCTTTGGAGAGTGACCACTCTCCGTGTATGGCGGTGGTTTGACCGGAGGAGGCGTGGTGCGGGACGGGTGTGGGGGTCAGCCGACGCGCGGGAGTCAGCACGGGGGTGGCGTGGGCCCGCCCGCGGGGGACGCGCCCACGCCGGTGAGTTGGGCGTTTGCCGTGCGGTGCCGCTTCTGGTGGGGCGCGTTGTAACGAGCTCGTGCACGGTAGGCGGTGAGGCGTCGAGGACCTCGGTGAGGCCTCGGTGTTCACCTCTGTCGTGTCGGCGTCAGGTCCGCGGTTTGCTGGTGGGAGAGGAGGCCGGCGACGGCTTGGACGGTGTCGCTGATGTGCTCGCGGCGACCGAGGTGGCGGGCCAGGGCGCGCCAGTTCTTCAGATGGGCGATGCCGTGCTCGACCCGGATGCGCCGCGAGGAGTGCGCCGTGCGCTGCCGCTGGTACAGCGTCTCGTACCAGTCGGGAGCGTTCTTCTTGAACTTCCGGTGCGGTGGTGTCACCACCCGTCCGCCGGTCTGCGCGCCCAGGCCCTGGTATCCGGCGTCGGCGAGGACCTCCACGGCCGGCCCGTCGGCCAGGCGCTTGGCCAGCCCCAGTTGGCGGGCGTGGGTGATGTCCGCGCGGCTTTCCAGGCGGGTCGGGCTGCCAAGCAGCACCCGGCCGTCGGCGTCGGTGACGACCATGGTCTTGACGGCATTCTGCTTGCTTTTGCCGGAGATGAATTTGTCCCGGTCCCTGCGTCCGGCGGCCGGGCGCCGGACGCGGATCTCGGTGCCGTCGACGATGCCCGACTTTCCGCCGGCGCCGAGGTGGTCGATGACCTCGGCCAGGGTTCGCAGCCGTACGCCGGGGGCGATGGCGCAGCCTCGCTCGGCGAGCAGGGGCCGCACTTCGCCGACGGCTCGGGTGATAGTGGAGCGGTCCACGCCGAACCAGCAGGCCAGCACGTCATGCGTGGTGGCGTGACGGAGGTGGACGAGCGTGGCCAGGAGCCGGTCGACGAAGACCAGCCGGTGGGTCGTGTCTCGTTTGGTGACCGGTCACCATCGGCTTCAGCGCGAGGCTGTCGTGGGTGTTGGCGGCCGAGAGGCCAACGAGGAGGGGCAGCCCTCCTGCATCGGACAGTACGTGCATCTTGGAGCCCGGCTTGCCCCGGTCCACGGGGCTCGGACCTGCAAGTTCGCCCCCTTTTTCGCTCGCACGTGGGCGGAGTCGAGCACCACACGGGTAACGTCGATCAGCCCGGCGTCGTCGAGCCGATGGAGCACGGCCTCGTGCAGGCGGCCCCACACCCCGGCTCTGGACCAGATCAGGAAGCGGCGGTGGGCGGTGGACTTGGAGATGCCGAAGCACGGCGGCAGCGCCCGCCAGGCGCAGCCGGACACCAGCACGTAGATGATCGCGGCGAACACCGCCTCATCAGGAGTGTTCTGCGTCCCGCCGCCCTGCGGCCGCACCCTCGCCGGCGGGATCAGCGGCCGCGCGAGCTCCCACAGCCCGTCCGGAACGATCCATCCCCACCGAGCACTCCCCATGCCCGGCCCAACGAGCCGACCACCACATAGGACACGCTCTTAGGGGGACTTGAGCACGGAGTGGATGTGGGTGAGCGTCAGCGGGGAGAGCAGATTGGAGCAGCACTGGCAGGTGGTGCGGAGCCAGTCGAGCCATGTGCAGACGTCCTTGGCGGCGAGCTTGGTGAGTTTCTTCTCGCGGGTGTGGGTGTTCTCGCGGAGGTGGTGGACGGCGACGTTCCTCAGCCGGTACGTCAGGTGTGCGCCGACGGTGCCCTGCGCGGAGGGGACGGGGATGCCGCGGTTGCCGGCGGCGGGCCTTCTGTGCCTCAGGTCGTGCGGGTTTCACTCCCGGAACTCCATTGGTTGTGGCTGGTGGCCCGCCGTCCGGTGGCGGACCTGGAAGAGACGGCAGGAGACGGGGCCGTCTCCCTCCGGGGCGTCGAGGGCGTCGACCTGGTCGGTGACGAGTCCGTGCTCGGTGAGCAGGCCTTCCCACAGCTCGGACGTGAGGACCCACATCCGTACGGTCAGCCGCCCGCCACCGGCCAGGGGCAGGGTCTCCGGCCGGGCGGTGACGGTGGTCGAGGGTCCGTGTCCGTCGGAGTCGGTGTGCAGGACGGAGAAGACCAGGCGGCCGCCGGGTCGCAGTGCGGTGGCGACAGCGGGCAGGAGCCGCCGGGGGTTGATGTAGGCGAAGCCGTGGACGGAGTAGATCACGTCGTACGGCTCCGCGGTGCGCAGGTGTTCGACGGCGTCGGCCAGGATCAGGTTCAGGCCGGGCTGTCTGCCGTACCGGGCGCGGGCGCGCTCGTGCTGGGTGGCCGAGGCGTCGACCGCGTCGACCAGGGCACCGTGCTCACGGGCCAGGTGGGCGGCGTACCTGCCCGTCCCGGAGCCGAGGTCCAGCACGCGTCGACCGCAGACGTCCCCGAGGATCTCGGCACCGGGGCCGGTCGGCCGGAAACCCCAGGTGAAGCGGTCCACATCGGGTGTTTCGGTGCCGCGCGCCAGGTGATGCGCGCCGTAAGCGGTCCAGGCGTCGGAGTTCACCGATTCGGCGTTCATGATGCCGTCCTTCCGGGGGGAGAAAGTATCGGGGCAAGGCATGGTGGATCAGCTCTGTGGCAGCTTCCGCTCTTTCGGGGGCATCACGGGAGGGCGCGTTGGGTGCCGGGGCGGTGGGCGTCGCAGTGCGGATACGCGGCCGGGGCGGCTCTCCCGTGCCTGCCGGACCTCCTTGAAACCCAACGCGGAGGCCCCCTGTCGGGTCCGCCGAGGGAGTCGAGCCGCAGCGGTGCTGTCCCGTCCCGGCTGGAGCGCAGTGCACCGGACTGCGGGTCCGGCCGTCGGACGAGGTGCCGGCGACGGCTGGAGGTGCCGAACACCTCGGTGTCGCCGATGCCCGGCTTCGGGCCCGGACTGCGGGTCAGCAGCGTCATGGGAGGTGAGGCGACCTCGTACACCTCCACGGTGACCGGGCTGCGCACCGACGCCATCGAGGGCGTCAACACCGAGGCCGAGCGGACCGCGCGCCGGACGCACGGGCGAGCAGGCCGGCGGGCACACCCCTGGGCATTCGCGCTGCGCCGTCTAGACTCGCCGCACGGCGCCCGGCGGCTCGGAGGGAGCAGGTTTTCCGTGCACACCTACGACAACCCTGTGATCAGCGGATTCCACCCCGATCCGAGCGTGTGCCGGGTCGGTGACGACTACTACCTGGTGTGCTCCAGCTTCGAGTACTTCCCCGGGCTGCCGATCTTCCACAGCAGGGACCTCGTGCACTGGGAGCAGATCGGCAACGTGCTCGACCGGCCCGGGCAACTGCCGCTGCCCATACCCGGGGCCAAGGCGTCGGGCGGCCTCTACGCACCCACGATCCGCCACCACGACGGCCGTTACTGGGTCGTCAACACCAATGTCGACGGCGGCGGCAACTTCGTCGTCTCGGCCGAGCGGCCCGAGGGGCCGTGGAGCGACCCGGTGTGGATCGACCTGCCCGGGATCGACCCCGATCTGGCGTGGGAGGAGGACGGCACCTGCTGGTGCGCCTTCTCCGGGGTCGAAGGCGGCATCAACATGGCCAGGATCGACCCGGTCGAGGGGAAGGTGCTGGAGGGGCCGTTCGCCACGTGGTCGGGCAGCGGCCTCAAGTACCCCGAGGCGCCGCACCTCTACCGCATCGGCGACTGGTGGTACCTGCTGATCGCGGAAGGCGGCACGGAACGCGGCCACAGCGTGTCCGTCGCCCGCGGCCGTTCGCCGCGCGGTCCCTGGGAGGGCGCACCCGCCAACCCCCTGCTCTCCCACAGCGGTACCGGCCGTTCCATCCAGAACACCGGCCACGCCGACCTGGTGCAGGCCCCCGACGGCAGTTGGTGGATGGTGCTGCTCGGCGTCCGTCCCAGCGGCTTCACGCCCGACGTGCACGTGCTCGGCCGCGAGACGTTCCTGACCCCCGTGGAGTGGGACGAGGACGGCTGGCCCGTCGTCGCGCCCGTTCCCGAGAGCCACGCGGCCCCGGGCGGCGCCTGGCATCCCGTTCCGGCCCCGCCCGCACGCGAGGACTTCGACGGTGCCGCTCTCGCGCCGCACTGGGTCTCGCCGTTCGCCCGCCCGGAGGGCTCCTGGTCGCTCACCGAGCGCCCCGGCCGGCTGGTCCTCCACGCCACCGGCCCCACCCTCGACCGCCCCGGGTACACCTTCGTCGGCCGCCGCCAGCAGCACCACGACTGCCGCGTCAGCGTCGCGGTCGACCCGGGCGCGGGACGCGGCGGCCTCTGCGTACGCCTGGACGAGGCCCACCACTACGAGGTGGAGGCCGGGGACGGGGAGGTCGGCGTCGTCGCCCGGATCGGTCCGCTGCGCCAGACCGTGGCCGCCCGGCCGGTCCCGGCGGGGCCGCTGACCCTCACCGTGACGATCCGGACGTCCGATCTCGTGCCCGCGTCGCCCGAACTCACCGACGGCGGGACCACGGGCCCCGACACCATCGCCTTCTGGCTCGGCGATCCCGGCGCCCCGGACGCCCGGCCGCTGGCCGAACTGGACGGGCGCTACCTGTCCACCGAGGTCGCCTGCGGCTTCACCGGCCGTGTGATCGGCATGTACGCCACCGAGGGCACGGTCGCCTTCGACTGGTTCGAGTACGTCCCGGACCCGGACCCGACACCGGACCCGGCCTCGTCCCCGGAGCCCTCCGCGTGACGCCCGGCGCGCGGCCTCGTGCGGCCCCCGGGCCCGCAGCCGGCCCGGCCGGTCTGCGGTACCGCAGGCGCCGCCCCGGCGCCCTGGAGGGCCTTCTCGCCGGTTAATCTGTCCCCATGCCCCCTCGACCCGTCGGATCGCGCCCCACACTGTCCTTGGTGGCCAAGACCGCCGGTACGAGCGTGCCCACCGTGTCCAAGGTGCTGCGGGGCGGAACCGACGTCTCGGCCGAGACGCGCGCGAGGGTCATGGAAGCCGTGCAGGCCGTCGGCTACACCCGCCGGGCCGGGTCCAAGGGCGAAGGCGCGCGGGACGAGAGCGGCCTGTCCAGCGTGCTCGACCTCGTGGTCACCCACTTCGAGGGGTCGTGGGCGAACCTGCTGACAGCCGGGGTCGGGCGGGAGGCGGCGGCAGCGGGGCTCGACGTCGTGCTGACGCTCGCCGAGCCGCACAGCGACTGGGTGTCGCGGGTCCTGAGAAGGCGCAGCGTCGGCGCGATCGGGACGCTGATCGATCCCACCTCCCGGCAGTTCAACGCGCTCTGCGCCGCGGGCGTCCCCGTGGTGCTGATCGACCCGATGAGCACGCCGCCGTCAGGGGTGGCGAGCATCGGCGTGGCGAACTGGGACGGCGGCCGCATGGCCGCCGAGCACCTCCTGTCCCTCGGCCACGTGCGGATGGGGGTCGTCGCCGGCCACGCCCGCCATCTCTTCAGCCGGGCGCGCGTCGACGGTTTCCGCGCGGCGGCCGACACGGCGACCGCCGGCAACGCCACGGTGTCCGTGGCCCATGGCGGATGGAACCGCGCCAAGGCGGCGACCGCCACCCACACACTGCTCGACGGCGACCCGGGGATCACGGGGATCTTCGCCTGCTCGGACTCCATGGCACTCGGCGTCTACGACGCACTGGAGGCCCGGGGCCTGCGGATCCCCGGGGACATCAGCGTCATCGGCTTCGACGACCTGCCCGAGGCGCAGTACATCACCCCCGGGCTGACGACCGTCAGACAGCCCAGTACCGAGTTGGGCGCCGCGGCGGTCAAGCTCCTGCTCGAGCTCTCGCGGAGCGAGGACGGCGCCGCCCGGTCCCCCGCCCGCATGGAGCTGGCCACCGAGCTGGTCGTCCGTGCCTCCACCGGTCCCGCCTCGGCGACCGCGGCGCCGCACCGGTGACGTGCCGGCGCCAGGCCGGTGACGCGGGCAGGCGTACCCCGGCCGGCCTCATCGCGGCGCTGCCGTCACGACCCGCAGGACGAGGCGGCTCGGATGAGCGGCGCCGTGGCGGATCGTGTACTCCGCGGTGGTCGGCGCCGCGGTCCGCCCGGCCGGCTCGGGCTCGAAGACGTTGCATCCGACGTCCCAGCGGGGTGACGAACTCGGTGCGATGTCGACCCGCACCCGGTGGCCCGGCAGGAACGTGTGCGCCGTCGACCAGAGGTCCACGACGAACTCCTGGTCCCGGCCCGGCTCGACCGGCCGCCTGTCGCCCAGGCCCGTGACCGGGTCGACGAACCGCGCCGACCCCCGCTGCACGCCGTCGGTGACGACGAGGCTGCTGCCGTCCGGGTGTTCGTCGCACAGCCGCACGACCACATCCGCGTCCGTCCCCGTGGTCGAGAGGTGGACGACGGCGTGAACCGCGCCCATCACCGTGATCTCCTCGGCGAGCGGCACGGTGCGCCACGAGACCACGTCCTGCCGCGACTCGATCGCCGTCTGGTCGGCGGGCCCCGCCCCGAACGGCTCGAAGAGGAGCACCGCACCGCCGCGCGTCGGCACCGGGGACGCCGGATCGCTGGTCAGCCGCCGTTCACCGCTCCCGGTCGGCTCGGCCGAAAGTGATCCCCCGGCGCCCAGGTGCAGCTCGAGCGTCCGCGTGCCGCGCGGGGGGAACTCCTCAAGCTCGACCCACCGGTTCGAACCCATCAGGAACACGCGCACCGGCGGCGTGTCCGCCGTGCCCGATCGAAGGGCGGCGTCGAACCACCGCACGTGCCGCTCGGTGAGGTCCCCACCGCCGCCGAGGTCACCGGCGGACGCGCCCGGCCCGAAGTCCACCCCGGCCGTCCGGCCCGACATGTCGCCGTGCGACCAGGGGCCGACGAGAAGACGGGGCACCGGCCCGCCGGTTTCTCCCGCGCGGTGCAGCAGGCGCCGGTAGATCTCCAGAGTCGACCCGAGAAAGACGTCGAACCATCCGCCGACCAGGAAGACCGGGACGTCGATCGCGTCGATCCGGTCGACGATCTTCCCGGCGCGGTGGTGCGCCGACCCGAGCGGCTCGCGCAACCGGTCCAGACCCCATACGACGATCGACTCGGCGTCCGGGCCGGAGCGCAGGGCGCCGGCCCGGAACGCGTCCCCGGTCGCTATCGCACGCTCGGTCGCCTCCCACCGCTTCCGCTCGGCCTCCCGTTCGCCGGCGGAGCCGATGCGCGCGATCAGGTCCGGGGCGATCGCGTAGTGCGTCCAGGCGAGGGTGCTCCCGATCTCCGGCACCCCGCCGCGGAACCGGAAGCCGTCGAGCGCCGACATCGCCGGGGTCATGGCTGGAGCGATCGCCCGCAGAGCCGGAGCGCCTCCCACAAGAGCGCTGAACTGGGTCTCCGAGGCGTAGGACGCGCCCCACATTCCGACGGCGCCGGTGCATTCGGGAAGTGCCGCGAGCCAGGCCACGGCGTCGGCGCCGTCGGCCACCTCCTGTGCGCAGGGGTCGAAGACGCCTTCGGAGCCGAAGCGCCCCCGCACGTCCTGGAGCGCGACGAGGTAGCCGGCGGCGACGAGGCGCCCGACGTCGAGCATCCCGTCGTGTTCCTCACGGGTCACGTCATAGGGGTGACGCGTCAGCAGGGCCGGCCACGGCCCGGTCCCGTGCGGGACCAGCAGGACGGTCCGAAGCCGTGTTCCATCGCGCAACGCGCAGGTCACCTCGCGGCGCTCGGCGACCGGGGCAGGCGGTTCGCGGGCCGGATCGCCGTTCCCGGGCAGCGTCATGGAGATTCCTTTCCAGGGGATGGCAGAGGGCGTGCCGCGGGCCGAGCGATGCCGCCGGCCGGAGGTCCGCCCCCGCCGGGGGCATGGCGTCCGCCCCCGCCGGTGTCATGGCAGGGGCGGACGCAGAAGACGGTCCGGTCCGGGCTGGGATCCTGGCGCCGCCCTCAGCCCTTCACGGCGCCGGTGAGGCCGCCGACGATCCGCTTCTCGAAGACCGAGAAGAAGACCAGTGCGGGCAGCATGGCGAGCGAGGTGAACGCGAGGACCTTCGCGGTGTCCGTGGAGTACTGCGAGGAGAACACCTGGACGCCGAGCGGCAGGGTGAAGTTGGCCTGCGAGTTGAGGATGTACAGGGGCAGGATGTAGTTGTTCCAGCTGCCGACGAACCCGAGGATGCCGACGGTGACCACACCGGGCAGCGACAGCGGTACCACCATGCGGAAGAAGAATCCGAGCCGGCTCATGCCGTCGATCGCGGCAGCCTCCTCGATCTCGTTCGGAATGGCCCTGAGGAACGGCACCAGGATGATGACGGTCACCGGCAGGCCGAAGGCGATCTGAGGGATGATCACGCCGAGCAGGTTGTCGACGAGGCCGAGGTCCTTGACGACGAGGTACAGCGGAGTGATCGCGACGACCAGCGGGAACATCAGGCCCGCGGCGAACAGGGAGTACATCGCGCCCTTGAGCCTGAAGTCGTAGCGTGCGATCACGAAGCTCACCATCAGGCCGAGGACGACGGTGCCGGCGGTGCTGGCGATCGCGACGATGAGGGAGTTGGCGAACTCGCCCCAGAACATCGGCGACTTCAGGACGTCGATGTAGTTGCCGGCCACCCAGGGGCTCGGCAGGGCGGCCGGGTCCGTGGTGATCTGCGAGTTGGTGCGGAATCCGCCGAGCACCATGTAGAGCACCGGTGCGACGCAGACGCCGACGAAGAGCAGTGCGACGAAGTAGGTGACGGGGTGCCCCCACTTCTGCTGCTGCCCGTCGCGGTCACGGCGGCGGCCGGTGGGCGCCTTCGGCTTCGCGGCGGAGGGCGTACGGGGGTTGGCGGTCGTCGCGCCCATCACACGGTCCCCTCGGTGACGGCGCCGCGCAGGTCGCGGCGCAGGACGAAGCGCTGGTAGATCAGCGCGACGATGAGCGAGATCACGAACATCACGACCGCCACGGCGCTTCCGTAGCCGTAGTTGCCCGCGTTGCGGCCCTGGGCGAGCATGTAGATCGCCATGGTCGAGGTGCCCGCGGTGCCCGAGACGTACTGGCCCCAGATGATGTAGACGAGGTCGAACAACTGCAGCGAGCCGATGATCGACAGGAACGCCCAGATGCGGATCGTCGGTCCCAGCAGCGGCAGCGTGATGCGGCGCTGGATCTGCCAGTAGGAGGCGCCGTCGATCTGCGCGGCCTCGAAGATCTCGTCGGGGATCGACTGCAGGCCGGCGAGCATCAGGATCACCGCGAAGCCGATGTACTTCCACGAGATGATGGCCATCAGCGTCCAGATGGCCAGGTCCGGGTCGGCGATCCAGTCGGCGGCCAGGGAGTCCAGGCCGATCCGGTGCAGCAGGTCGTTGACGGCTCCGTTGCTCTGGAGCATCAGGCTCCAGCCGGTGCCGACGATGACCTCGGAGATGATGTAGGGCACGAAGATCAGGACGCGGATGACCGAGCGGCCGCGGATCCTCTGGTTGAGCAGGAGTGCGAGGACGATCGCCAGCGGACCCTGGATGACCAGTGAGAGCACCAGGATCAGGCCGTTGTGCCCGAGGACGTCCTGGAAGGCGGGGTCGGCGAGGATCAGCTTGTAGTTGTTCAGGCCGACCCAGTCGGTGGGCTCCCCGTAGCCTTTCCACCGGTAGAAGCCGTAGTACGCGGCGAGCACGACCGGGAAGATCACGAACGCCAGGAACGTGATGACCGCCGGTGCGGACAGGACCGCGATCTCGACTCGCATCCTGGCACGGCCTCGGCGGCGCGCAGCCGCTCGCGGCGGAGCCGGGGGCGCGGGCGTGGCCGCGTCCCCGGCTCCGGGCGTGCCCTGCGACTGGCGGCCGTCGGCCGTGTCAGTGCCCAGGGTGTTGCTCATGTCTGCTTACTCAGCCCTTCTCGGCGGCAGCTTTGACGTCCTTGACGATGTCGGCGGCGGAGCCCTTGCCGGCCATCAGGTTCACGACGGCGATGTTCATGGCGTTGCCGACGTTCTGGCCGTACACGGTGTCGAGGAACTGCATCGAGTAGGCGGCCTTGTTGAATGCCTCCAGTGCCGAGATGTTGTAGGGCTCGGTGACGACCCCCTGGGCCTCCTTGTTCACCGGGATCGTGTCGAAGGCCTCGGCGTAGGCCTCCTGCTGCTCCTTGGTCACGACGAACCGGAGGAAGCCGAGTGCCTCCTTCGGAGCGTCCTTGGACAGCGAGTAGCCGCCGGCGCCGCCCATGATGGCGGTCGGGTCGCCCTTGCCGCCGGGAACGGCGGGGAAGGGGAACCAGCCCAGGTCGGGGAGCGGCTTCTTGTCCGGGGTCAGGTCGGCGATCACACCGGGGTTCCAGTTGCCCATGAGTTCCATGGCCGCCTTGTGGTTGGCGAGCATGCCCGCCGACGACCCGGCGCCCTGCTGCGACGAAGCGGTCAGGAAGCCCTTCTGGAAGGGGTCGGCCTCCAGGAGCGACGCCAGGTCCTCGCCGGCCTCGGTCCAGCACGCGTCGTCGAAGGTGAGCGACTTGGCGGCTTCCTGCATGACCTCCTGGCTGCACTCGCGCAGGGCGAGGTTGTAGTACCAGTGCGCGGCCGGCCAGGCGTCCTTGGCGCCGACCGCGATCGGCGCGACATCGATCGCCTTCAGCTTCGCGACGGCGTCCTCGAGTTCGTCCATCGTCGTCGGCGGTGAGGTGATGCCGGCCTTCTCGAAGAGGTCCTTGCTGTAGTAGATGCCCTCGGGCTGCGTGTCGAGCGGCATCGCGTAGACCTTGCCGTCGATCGAGACGCCCTCGAGGGCCGCCGTGCCCACGTTCGCCCTGTCGGTGTCGGTCAGGTCCAGCGCCTGGATCTGGCCGGCGTCGACCATGGCCTGCATCTTGCCGCCACCGCGCTGCAGGAAGACGTCGGGCGCCGAGTTCGAGTTGAGCGCGTTCTGCAGCTTGCCGTCGAGGTCCTCGTTCTGGACCGACTGGACCTTGATCGTGACGTCCGGGTGCAGCGCGTGGTACTTCTTCGCGGCGTCCCTCCAGTACTCCGCACCACGCCCTTCCATCGCGTTCGTCCAGAGGGTCAGCGTGACCTTGCCGTCGGACGATATGTCGCTGCCGTCGCCGCCGCCGGCGCAGCCTGCGGCGGCGAGTGCGATGCCCAAGCCGATCGCGGCAGCCTTCACGCTGCGGGTTTTCCTCATCACCGTGGAAACTCCCTGATCTGTCGTCAGTGCTCCAACTGCCTTTAGTTTGCGCAAACTAATGGGCTGTCCGCGAAGCGGGAGCTAAGGTGTACAGTCAAAAATGAGCGAGAAGCAACCAACGGTTTTCGCAAGTTGTCCAATCGTTACTGATGCGGTCGCCGCCGTGGGAGGCCGCGAAAGGGTGCGGTGACGATCGGAGAGGGGACCGCTCGCACCCGGCCGGGCCCCGGCTTCGGGGCCCCGGTCCGCAAGGCCGGCTCTCACGCCGAACACCTCCGGCGAGCCCCGCACCGCCCCGCCCCGCACCGCACCATCCCGCACCGCACCGCACCATCCCGCACCGCACCGCAGCAAAGGAACCCCCACCATGCGGATCGCCGTTCCCAGGCAGCCGACAGCCCGGTTCTCCGACGCCTGGCGCCACTGCGTCGGCACCGGTCGGATCGACCTCGCGCTGCGGCGCGACTACCAGGAGTCGCTCGCCCTCGTCCAGAGGGAGATCGGTTTCCGGCACATCCGGGGGCACGGCCTGCTCAGCGACGGGATGGGCGTCCACCGGCCCTACGACCACGCCGGCGAGCGGCGCGTACGCCACGCCTTCACATACGTCGACCAGGTCGTGGACGCCTACCTGGAGACGGGCATCGCGCCCTTCGTCGAGCTCGGCTTCATGCCGTCCGGGCTCGCCTCCGGCGAGGACACCGTGTTCTGGTGGAAGGGCAACATCACCCCTCCCCGCGACGAGAAGGAGTGGGCGGACCTCGTACGCGCCGTCATCGGCCACCTGGTCGACCGCTACGGCGTCGACCAGGTGCGCCGGTGGCCGATCGAGGTGTGGAACGAGCCCAACCTGGCGCCGTTCTGGGCCGCGGACCAGGACGCCTACCACCGCCTCTACGAGGTGACCTCGCTGGCCGTCAAGGAGGTCGACGCCGAACTCCAGGTCGGCGGACCCTCACTGGCGCCTGGTTACGAGGACGAGTGGATCCAGCGCTTCGCCGAGTTCGTCGAGGCCCGCGACCTGCCGATCGACTTCGTCAGCCGCCACGCCTACTCCTCCGGCCCCGTCCAGCCCGTGCCGTTCGGGGCTCACCAGACGCTCATGCCGGCGTCGGCGCTGCTGGAGCAGTTCGGCGCCCCGCGGCGGCAGCTGGCGGGCACCGGGCTCGCGGACCTGCCGGTCCACATCACCGAGTTCAACTCCTCCTACCGGCCGGACAACCCGATCCACGACACCGCGTTCCACGCTGCGTACCTCGCGCCGGTGCTGGTGAACGGGGGCGACATCGCGGACTCCTTCTCCTACTGGACGTTCTGCGACGTGTTCGAGGAGGTGGGCATCCCCACCGCGCCGTTCCACGGCGGCTTCGGGCTGCTGACGCACCGCCAGGTGAAGAAGCCCACCTACCACCTGTACGCCTTCATGGCCGAGATGGGCGAGCAGATGCTCGCCCGGGGCGAGGACCACCTGGTGACACGGCACGGCGACGGGCGCGTCACCGTACTGGCCTGGGCGCCGGCCGACCCGGCCGGCGGCGAGCCCGTCGACGGCCACACCGTCCGGCTGTCCCTGCCCGTCGGTGCCCCGGACGCGCGGGGCTCCGCCTTCGCGCTGCGCCGCTCCGTGAACGAGGACGCCGGCAACCCCTGGGCCGCCTGGCGCGAGATGGGGCGGCCGCTCGCGCCCGACAACCGCCGGCTCGACGCCCTCCGGGAGGCCGCCGAACCCGCCCGCTCGCACCGGAGCGTACCCGTCGCCGGCGGGCGCGCCGACGTGGACCTCGTCCTGGGCCGCAACGAGGTGACGCTGCTGGAACTCACCCCGGTCGTCGACGAGACGCCGCAGTGGTGGAACGACGACCGGCTGTTCGGCCTCGGCACCGAGGACCTCGACGCCTTTGCGAACCGGTCGTGAGCGCCCCGGCCGCCCACCGGACCCGGCGGCGGACCGCCGCCGAAACCGCGGCCGTGCACGGCTGACGGCGTCGCGGCACCGATGTGACCGGCTTGCGCCCACCGCCGAGTTCCGGCGCGGTTACCGCTCCGGTGTCCACGGACGGCCCGGACCGCGGACACCCGACCCCCCGGGCGGCGGGCATGCCGGCTCCGCGATGATGGGCCGTCATGGGGAGAGGACGCGGGCAGGGCTGGGGACTGGCGGTGCTGGCGGCCGTGGCGCTGGTGGCGGCCGTGGGGTTCGGGGCGCGCGCCGCGCGCAGCGGCGTCGTGGTGGACGGCGCGTTCGACGGGGTCGGCGCGGTGATCGCCCTGGTGTCCCTGGCCGTGGCACTGGTCGCCGCCCGGCACAGCGCCCAGGCCCTGCGCTGGCAGGAGACCAACCTCCAGGAGGTGGCGGCACGGCTGGCCGTCGCGGTGCTCGACGAGACGCGCACCGCCCGGCAGCAGCTCCTCGGCGACCACGACAGGACCGTCGACGTCCGGTTCGTCCTGTGCCCGGCCCCGGCCCACACCGCCGCCGGCGCCGGGGCCGACGGGCGGCTCGGGGGAGTCGTGGACTACTACCGCGACCTGCGCCCCCGCAGGCTGGTGGTCACCGGGGCCCCGGGAGCGGGCAAGACCGTGCTGGCCCTCCAGCTCATGCTGCACCTGCTGTTGCGGCGCACACCGGACGACCCGGTGCCGGTACTTCTGTCCCTGGCGTCCTGGGACCCCGACGAGGACCTCGGGGAGTGGATCGCCCGGCGCCTGAGGGACACCTACCGGCTGCCCGCGGCCTCGGCCCGGGAGCTGGTCAGGGCCCGGCTGGTGCTGCCGGTGCTGGACGGACTGGACGAGATGGACGCCGACTCCATGCCCGGGTACGCCTCCCGGGCCGGCCGGGCGGTGCGCGCCCTGAACCGCTACCAGGACGCCGACGGCAAGGCCGGGCTGGTGCTGACCTGCCGCACCCGCGCCTACACGGTCCTGGAGGGGCTGCGTGGCGTGTGGGCCCAGGACGCCGCCCGCGTGGAGATCCGTCCCGTCGACGCGGCCGGGGCGGGCGGCTTCCTGCGTGCCCGGGCCGCCGACCCCGGGCGCTGGCAGCCGGTGATCGACGAGTTGGAGCGGGCCCCCGACGGCCCGCTGGCCCGCGGCCTGTCCACCCCCTGGCGCCTGACCCTGGCCTCCCTCGTCCACGAGCCGCGCGACGAGAGGACCGGCGCCTACCTGCGCGACCCGGCCGAGCTGCTCGCCCCGGAGCTGGACACCGCCGAGGCGGTGAGCGAGCACCTGCTCGGACTGCTCGTCCCCACCGCCACGGCCACCGCCGACGCCCTGTCCGGCACACGGCGCCGTGCCCGGTACACCCCCGGGCAGGTCCGCGCCTGGCTCACCGAACTGGCCGTCCACCTCGACCGCAACGCCGCCACCGGGCGGACCGTGGGCGGATGGCCGCTGTCGGGCACCGACATCGTGCTCCACGAACTGTGGCCGCTGGCGGGCTCCCGCCTGCCCCGGGCCGTCCACACCGCCCTCCTCGCGGCCGCCTGGCTCCTCTGCGCCGCCGCGCTGCTTCCCCGGGCGACCGCCAAGCCCGGTTTCCTGCCGGTGCAACTGGCGGTCGGCGGGATGTTCTCCCTGCTGGCCTGTTCGTCGCTGTTCGCGGCCTGGGTGGTGGTCATGCCGCAACCGGACCGGATGGGGCTGCGGCGGTTCCGGACCCCGGCCGACCGGCGCCGTACCGCGAAGTGGCTCGGGCTCGGGGGCATGTGCGGAATGGCAGCCGGGGGCGCTGCCGGGATCGCGACCGGGGACGTGCTCTCCGGCCCGGCCGAGGGCGTGCTCTGGCTTGCGACCGGAGGCGGTATGGGATTCGGAGGCGTGCTCGTGTTCCTGCTCGTGGTTCCCGGGGCGGTGGGAGGCGGCGACCCGCGGGACGTCATGAGGGACAACCTCGTGCTCGGCGCCGTCTTCGGAGGCGTGTTCGGCCTCGTGACCGGGGGCGGTGCTCCCATCGTCCCGGGGGGCGTCGATCCGCAGGACGGCGAGAGGTGGTTCGAGGCCGGGCTCGTGTGCGTACCGGCGTTCACACTCGTGATCGGGTTGCTGTACGGGCCCGCGGGTGCGCGGTACGCGTCGCTGCTGCTGTGCACCCGGCGGTGGAACCGCCACCGGCTCCCGTGGCGGCTCGGCCGGTTCCTCCACTGGTGCTACGGCGCCGGGCTGCTGCGCCTGGCGGGCACCGCCTACCAGTTCCGGCACCGCGAACTCCAGGACCACCTCGCCTCCCGCGTCCGCACCCCGTAGCGGTCCTCTCCCCGCGCCGGCCTCCGCCGGCGGTCGGGTGTCGTTGGCCAGGCGTCGGCGGTCAGGCGTCCGGGAGGGCGGCGCGGGCGGCGCGGGTGGCGCCGGCCGACGCGGCCACCACGCACAGCACCGCCAGCCACTGCGACCAGTACAGCGACTCCCGCAGCACCACCAGGCCGATGAGGGCCGCGACCGCCGGTTCCAGGCTCATCAGGATGCCGAACACACGCGGCGGCATCCTGCGCAGCGCCTCCAGGTCCAGCGAGTACGGGATCACCGACGACAGCAGCGCCACCCCGAGCCCCGCGGCCAGGACCCACGGCTGGAGCAGCGCCGTTCCGCTGTCGGCCACGCCGAACGGCACGGCCATCAGCGCCGCGACGGCCATGCCCAGAGCCAGGCCGCCGCCTTCCGGGGTGTGGCGGCCCAGCGCCGCGCCGAGCAGGATGTACAGCCCCCAGCACAGCCCCGCGGCGAGGGCGAACAGGCAGCCGACGAGGTCGAGTTCGCCGCGTCCCTCCATCAGCAGCACCACGCCGCCCCCCGCGAGCACGGCCCAGAAGGCGTCCAGCCACCGCCTCGCCCCGGCCAGCGCCACCCCCAGCGGCCCGAGGAACTCGATGGTCACCGCGATCCCCAGCGGGATCCGGGCCAGCGCCAGGTAGAAGCACAGGTTCATCAAACCCAGGACCGCGCCGTAGCCGAGCACCACCGTCCACGCGCGGCGGCTCATGCGCGGCGACGGCCGCCACAGCAGCATCAGCACCGCCGCCGCGAAGAACAGCCGCAGCGCGACCGTCCCGAAACTGCCCGCCGCGCTGAACAGGTTCTTGGCCAGTGCCGCGCCCACCTGGACGCTGACGATGCCGAGCAGTACCAGCGCCGTCGGCGGGACCGCGTCGAAGAGGCGGTCGGCCGACGCGGTCAGAGGGGCCCGGGGGGACGGCGGGGGCATGCCGGTTCCGGTTCTGCCGGTGTTCGAGGTGTTCGAGATGTCCGGGGTGGCCACGCGCGGAGTATCGATGACCGGGCGCCGCGCGTCACACGGTTTTCCCGTTGCCGCCCGTATCCGGGATCATCCCGTGGTGGGCCTCCGGCGCGCCCCGGCAGGCTTCCGCATCCCGGACGCGGCACGCGAACCGTCCGCCCCGGAGCCTCTCGAAGACCCTGCTCAGCGAAGCGACCTGCTCCGCGAGACCTGCGCCGCCGCCGTCTTCGCCGGGACGATCCCCGATACCCAGCCGCCGGCCGTCCCGACGTCCTCCAGGGACACTCCCGTCGCCGCGGTGACAGCGCGCCGCGCGAGATCGTCGTACGCACGGCCGGGGATCTCCGTGGAGACGCCCTGGCCGTCGGGGAGGAACCCGGCCGCGGTGAGCGCGGCAGAGACGGGCGGGCTCATCTCCCCCCATCGGATCCCGCTGTCGAGCGCCATGCCGCCCCACCTGTCGTCGAGGTCCGCGTACAGCAGCTCGAGACGGTTGGGATTCTTGAAAACGGTCATCGCGGGAAACCCGTCGCCGCACAGCTCCAGGAGGACGGACCGCTCGGCCCCCACGAACCCCGTGTGGCCGCTGGTCTCGACGATGACGCTCCAGGAAGGGTGCACGCGGCCGGCGACGAGGAGAACACCGTCTTCGGCAATGCCTTCGTCCTCTTCCTCGCGGAGCGCGTCGAGCGGGTTCTCGACGGGGTGGACGGAGACGGCTTCCGCAGCCCGCAGCGCCTCGGGCGGAGACAGCGTGGTGAACGTGAAGGACCAGCCGCCGAAGTAGCCGTCGAGGGTCTGCACCAGGTCCACGGGGCCTCCGGGGGAACGGGAGCGGTGCCCCTCGGTCTTCGAGGAGCACCGTTCAGCATACTTTCCGAATGTGACGTCCCGGTGGGCTAGAAGTCCACGATCTGCACGTAGTACCGGTCGTTGTCGTTGGCCGGATCCGGGAGGGTGTCGTCCCAGGCGAGAATGCGGTGGTTGCGCACGTAGTTCATCAGCGTGTTGCCGGCGGACCGGTTCTGGCTGAGGTCGACGGGATACACGGAGAAGTCCCAGTCCGTGTTCGAAGCACCCTCGAGAGTGGAGCGGAACGGGTACTCGTCGCAGTCCTCGACGCCCGCCTCGGGCCGCAGGGGGAGCGGCAGGCCGGTGGTGGAGTACTCGCCGGTCGAGGTGCACGCCTGATCCTTGTGGGACGTGTTGGCGTTCATCGTCGTCAGGTGGAAGTTCTCGTGCAGACGGTGCAGGCCGGCCGCGTAGTAGTCGCCGGCTACGTACTTACCGGGGATGCTCTTCGAAGTGGTGCTCGTCGGATACGTCAGGTCGGGCTGGTTCTGCGCTCTGTAGATGTGGTCGGCGACGCCCTTGTGGGGGGAGTCCGCCGCGCGCGAGTACATCATCCGCGGGATGGTCTCGAGGAATACGCAGCCCTTCTGCCAGTCCGCGTAGATGTAGGCGGCGGAGTCGCAGCGCACGAGGCGGCGGGAGAGCGAGGCGCGTGACTCGGAGCTGTATTCGCCGGTGTCGGTGTAGAACTCGACGTGGGTGCCGTGGGCGCCGAGCTTGTCACGGCCGAGTCCGTACGCCTCGCTGCTGTTGGCGTTCCAGTTGTACCAGGTGTCGACGCTGTTCCAGTTCTCCCACGTCAGAGTGATGGGGGAGCCGGTCGCCGAGCAGCCGGCGGTGTTGCCGAAGCAGTTCCCGATGACGGTCAGGTCAACGCCGGGGGCGGTCCAGATGTTGTCCCACCAGCCCCAGTCGTAGGTGACGGAGTCCTTCTGCATCTTCGCGAACATGCGGGTGGACCGCTCGTTGTTGTACTGCTGTGTGTACAGCTGCACGAGACCGGTGTTCGTGCCCATGTACTCGCGGGTACCGGTCGTGGATTCGACCTTGTAGTAATTGGCGGTGAGCTTGGTGCGCCCGCATGCGGCGAAGCGGTCGATGATCGCTTCGAACTCTGCGGTACCGTTGAAGCACAGGGATTCCAGGACGGCCGGCGGAGTGTTTCCGACCGGATATCCGACAGTGCTCTCGTTGAGGTCGTAGGAAGCGGCGAGACCCATGCTCATCCTGCTTCCGTCGCTCGCGGTCGCGGTCCGCGCTCCCTTGCCGAAGTCCTTGTAGGGCTTGGCGTGGGCTTCCTTGACGCTTTCCGCGGCCTGCCTGTAGGCATCGGAAAGCGTCAAGGGATTGCCGCTCTGCCGGTTCGCGTCGGCAGGTCGCTTGCCGGTCTGTTCCGGCTCCTCGAGCGGCCTGTTCGCCCTGACGCGGCCGCGTGCCTTTTCGATCTGCTCCTGGGTCAGGTCGACCGTCACGGTGATCTCGCTGTTCGCCGTGGTGGCGTACTGCGGTTTCAGGGCTCTGGCCTGTGCGACAGGAATGACGGTGTCCTGTCCCGCGGTCGGGCTCTGCTGGGGGAATATCCCCGCAAGAGCGGCTGACGCGCCGATTGCCGCGCATATGAGGGTGGTGCGTTTGTTCACGCTTGCGCTTCCTGTCAGGAGATGTGCTCCCGTAAAAGGGATGATCACCACAGCGGTGATGATCAAGTTTTAACCGAGAAATCGGTACAGGGCTCGTGAAAAGTCGTGCGGCGGTTCTTCACGATCCTCTTCCACGGAGGTTTTCAAGGTGATGAAGGCCGTTTTGGGCGGACGCTGCGTCAGCGGCCTTGCGGCCGACGGTCCGGTTCCCCTGCGCGGCGGTGCCGCTTCGCGGACCACCCCGGCTGCAGCGTGGAGCCGACCGGCCAGGTCGAGCCGTCCGGTTCGGTGGTCACCTCGTGGCCACGCCCGCCCGCCGTACCGGGCGTCGGGGCAACCCCGCGCACCGTATGCCGGGCGGAGGCCGTAGGTGCTTGGGCAGTGCGGGGAGAGCCGACCCCGGACGCTTCCTGCCCGTCGCGCGGACGCGGCTTCCCACCGGCGGCTTGGTACGGTGCGAGGGCCGCGCCGTTCGGAGAGGCAGGGCAGCGCACAGGGGAGAGGAATGCAGGCATCAGAGGCCCGGCGTGCGGTGGCAGCGGCCCTGTCGATCGCCTCGTCACTCGGTCTGACCGCCGACGAAGCGATCGTTCTCAACGACTCGAACAAGCTCACTCTGCGTCTGCTGCCCTGCGACGTCCTGGCCCGGGTGGCACCCGTGGCGCATCAGGTCGCGCGCTTCGAAGTCGAGGTCGCTCAGCGGCTCGCCGAAGCCGGATGCCCTGTGGCCGCCCTCGAACCTCGCGTGGAGCCACGCGTCCACGAGCGCGACGGCTTCGTGGTCACGCTGTGGACCTACTACGAACCCGTGGCACCCCGGGAGGCCGTGTCACCGGCCGACTACGCCGACGCGCTCAGACGGCTGCACACAGGCATGCGCGGACTTGACAGCCCGGCACCGCACTTCACGGAGCGGGTCGAGCAGGCACGACGGCTCGTGGAGGACCGCGACCGCACTCCGACGCTCGCCGACGTGGACCGGGAACTGCTCGGCGACACGTTGCGGAGCCTGGGACGGGCGATCGGCGAGCGTGGCGGCACCGAGCAGCTGCTGCACGGCGAGCCGCACCCGGGCAATGTGCTCGCCACGGGGAACGGGCCGCTGCTCATAGACTTCGAGACGTGCTGCTACGGGCCCGTCGAGTTCGATCTCGCCCACGCGCCCGAGGAGGTCGGCGAGCACTATCCGGGCGTGGACCAGGGCCTGCTGCGCGATTGCCGGATCCTCGTGCTGGCGGTGATCACGGCATGGCGCTGGGACCGGGACGACCAACTCCCCGGCGGACGCCGGCTGGGCATCGAGTGGCTCGGCCGGCTCCGTGCGGCACTCGGTCGCAACGGCCCGGATGCCCGTGGCCGGTGAGCGGGGCTCATGTGCGGGGGTGCCGTCGCGGCTCCGCGCCGGGGCGTCAGGACAGGGCGCGGACGCAGAACTCGTGGCCCTCCGCGTCGGTCAGGCACGTCCACGGCACCTCGCCCTGGCCCACGTCGGCGGGCGTCGCACCGAGAGCCCCTGGGCGCGCCACCAGCTCCGCCTGATGGGCCTCGGATGTGGTGGCGAGGTCGAGGTGCGCACGGGTCTTCGCCGCCGCCTTGGGCTCGGGGACGGGAACGACGTCGACGCAGACGGCGACCGGGTCCGGCCAGACGATGCCGCCGGCGGGCCCGACGTAGATGGTCGCGCCAGGGCTGTAGGCCTGCCGGCCGGGGGCCTCCGCCCAGAACCGGCCGACCGCCGGGGCGTTCAGGGCCTTGATGTTCACTTGGACGGGACGCAGCGCCATGCCGGCGATCCTGCGTACACGTTCCGCGACGGCACCCGCGTTTCCGCCGGACGGGGGCCGCCCCGCTCACCCGGCAGGTGGGGCGCCGATCAGCAACCGCCCCCCGCGGCACCGCGGGCCGGACCTCAGCGGTGTTCGACGCCGGCCCCTTCCGGGCCTACGGCCCGGCCCGCCACCGGTCGCGGCAGGCAGGCCGGTTCCCGAAGTGCGCAAGCCGGGGTGGTGCAGATGGACGCTCCTCCGTCCCCCTAAACGGGCAAACGGGCGCGTGATGGCGGGGAGGGGCCGGAGCGCGGTGGCAGGGTTCCGGGCGCCAGACGTGCCGGCGCCGTGTGGGCGCCAGAAGAGGAGACATGGCTGTGACCACTGTGCCCGTTCGTGCTCTGACATCGCTCGCCCTCGCCGCGGCGGTCCTCGGTACCGCCGTGTCCGGTGCCGCGGCGACCGAGAACCCCGCCCCGAAGCCCCCGGCCAAGAGCGCTCAGGACCAGGCGAAGAAGCACGGCCCGCTCGCCCTGAGCACGGTGGAGGACCTCCGGTCGTCCATGCAGGGCGAGGCGTACGCCCACGCCTCCTACACCTTCTTCGCCGCACAGGCCGACCGCGAGGGGAAGCACGAGGCCGCCAAGGCGTTCCGGACGGCCGCGCACACCGAGCTGTGGGAGCACTTCGCCGAGCAGGCCGAACTGGTCGGCCTGGTCGGAAGCAACGAGGCCAACCTGCGCCACGCCATCGAGGGCGAGACCCACGAGGCGTACTCGATGTACCCGGCCTTCGCCGCGCAGGCCCGCCAGGACGGCGACATCGAGGCCGCCGAGCTGTTCACCGAGATCGCCGCCGACGAGAACGCCCACCGCAAGGCCTTCGCGACCGCCCTGAAGGCCGTCACCACTGGCAAGGGCGAGATCCCCGCCCCGCCGGCCGTCGACCGCACCGAGGTGCCCGCCGGCCTGCCGAAGGTCTCCTCCCCGCGCACCCGCGCCAACCTGGAGACCGCGATGCACGGCGAGGCCCTCGCGCACGCCTCCTACACCCTCTTCGCCCAGCAGGCCCGCAAGAGCGGCAACGCGGCGCTGGCCGACCTGTT
This sequence comes from Streptomyces nanhaiensis, assembly GCF_046614825.1. Classification (NCBI taxonomy): domain Bacteria; kingdom Bacillati; phylum Actinomycetota; class Actinomycetes; order Kitasatosporales; family Streptomycetaceae; genus Streptomyces; species Streptomyces nanhaiensis. The sequence continues at coordinate 7,831 of NZ_JBKJFM010000028.1, read as the reverse complement.
CGCCGGTACCGCGCGGGTCGAACTCCACGAGCACTTCGCCGAGCTGGGCGTCCTGGCCGGCCTGGTGTCCGACACCGCCGCCAACCTGCGCAAGTCCATCGAGGGCGAGTGGTACGAGGCCAAGGTGATGTACCCGAAGTTCGCCGAGCGCGCACGGAAGGCCGGCGACCTGAAGGCCGCCCATGTCTTCGCCGACACCGCCGGCGACGAGGCCGCCCACGCCCGCTCCTTCGAGAAGGCCCTGCGCAACCTGAAGTGACGCCCGGCCGACCGCGTCCGGCCGGACGGGCAGGAGACCGTCCGGCCGGACGTGCGCCGCAGGGGGGTCAGCGTTTGACGCGGTTGCGGACGGCCAGGACCGCCAGGCCCAGCAGGACGGGCTCGACGAGGCGGGAGGTCATCTCGATGTAGGTGCCCGTGGTGGTCAGGTCCTGTCCGCTGGAGCGGAACACCACCGAGTTGAGCGTGACGTTCAGCGCCTTCTCGAAGCGCTCGCCGGTGAACCTGTCCCCGGTGGGGTTCTGCGGGTCGGCCTTGCCGATGGTGAGGGTGACCCGGCCTCCGCCGGGCGGCACGGTGCCGGTCGCCTCCTGCTTCGGTGAGTTCTGGGGGATCCCGAAGCCCATCAGCAGCACGACGGTGACGAGCATGGCGGCCGCGAGCCAGCCCAGGGCCCGCACGGCGCGCAGCCCGTAGCCGGAGACGGCCCAGTAGGCGGCCAGCAGGGCGCGTTCGGCTCCCGGGGTGCCGGGGTCGTGGCGGCGCATCTCCATCTCGCCGTAGTAGAAGTCGGCCGCCCCGGGTTCGTTCTTGCCGTCCTCGAACGCCTTGCGCAGCGCCCGGTACACCGGCGCCAGCTGCGCCGGCCCGGCGTGTCCGGCGCCGAGTACCGCCGTGTTCCAGCCCCGGACGGCGTCCGGCCGCTTCGCGCGCCAGTGGTGCTCCTCGGCGAGGGTACGGCGCCCGGTGAACCGCACCGGTAGCCTGCGCCGCCGGTGCGTGCCGGGCGGGGCGGTGTCGAAGGCGCAGATGCCCTCCAGCCGCAGCTGGTCCAGGTGCACGGTGCCGGTGAACAGGCAGCCCGACAGGTCGACGTCGGCCAGGACCAGGTGGGCCGCGTCCACCCCGCGCAGCGTGGCGATCCGCACCGCGGCGTCGGGCGCGTGGGCGAGGGCCCGCTCCTCCACCGTCCGTCCGTCGGCGAGCACGAAGGCGTCGGGCTCCGCGGCGATCGTGAGGGGGTACTCGAAGACCGCGTGGGAGAGGTCCACCGTGGCGTAGCGCAGACGCAGCTCGGCCGTCGACGACCAGCGGGTCCGCCGGCACTCCAGGCGGCGCGCGGTCAGCGAGAGGTTCGCCGGTCCGCCGAACACCGCCCCGGACAGCACCAGCCTGCCGGCACATACCAACGGGCCGAAACCTGCCGACCGCTCGAACACCGTGTCCACGAACCAGGCGTCACCCTTGATGACGGCCGCCTCGAATACGCTGCCGCTTTGGAAGGTGGCTGCTTCGAACCTCGCGGCCCCCTCGAAGGCTGCTGTCCGGAATCGTGCGTTGTTCTTGAAAATGGTCCTCGTGAAGTCGGCGTCGCCCTTGAAGGCGGCGGCCTCGAAGCAGACGTCGCGCTCGAAGGCGGTCGACTCGAACGAAGCGCCACTCCTGAAGCCGGTCGCCTCGAACCACGCATCGTCCGCGAAGACGGTCTCCCTGAACCCGGCCGTGCCCTCGAACACGGACTCCTCGAACCAGGCGACGTCTTCGAAGACGACCCTCCTGAATCCTGCGGTTCTCCTGAAGGTGGCCGCTTCGAACCTGGCTGTGTCCTTGAAGGCGGTCGCTTCGAACCAGGCGGCGCTTTCGAAGGTGGCCGCCCCGAACCCTGCGGTTCCCTCGAAGGTGGTCGTCCCGAACCAGGCGGCGCTTTCGAAGGTGGCCGCCCCGAACCCTGCGGTTCCCTTGAAAGTGGTCGTTTCGAACCGGGCGACACCTGCGAAGGACGCCGCCTCGAACCAGGCGTTCCTCTGAAAGGTGACTGATGCGAATTCGGCGTCGCTCAGGAAGACCGCCGAATCGAACCCTGCGGCACCGAAACAAGGGTGCCCGGTGACGGGGTCGCGGAGGGCATCGAGCAACCGATCCAGCAACTCGGCGGTGAAGGTGGTACCACGGTGGTCGATGTCCGAGCCGGGGGACAGGGTGGCGAGATAGGCGTCGCGGTCTGTGTCCGACACGTGGGCCAGGCACGCTGTGTGGCCGGGGACGTGGACGCCGTGACAGCCGACCGGGTCCTCCGACGTGGCGTCGTGGCCGCAGTGCGGCCAGTCGGGCGGACGCGGGGGCGGCGTGCGGCTCGGGTGTGTCATGCCAGGAGGACGATCCGGCGCGGGCGGATAGTTGCCCGTTCCGCCTCCGGAGCCGTGTACGGGGATCCCGGTGCGAGGTGTCGCACGCTGCTGCCGGAACCTTTCGTGCGGTTCGGCGTGTGAGCGGCGAACGCATTCCTTCGAGCACCTCCACGGACAGCAAACGCGTGTGGGTGCCCTTGTTGTGTCTATGGGACATACCGTCTCCCGCGTGCCTACGGAGCCGGTTGTACGCGTTTCGGCGGCCGTTGTACGTGCTCCGTGCCGTGTCGTGACGCGGCGGAGCCGCGCTGCGCCCGGTGACGGGAGGGGACGGTATGGCCGGAGTCGGGACGGACGACGACACACAGCTCGAGTCCGAACGCGGCACGGGGGCGCTTTACGTGTTCGGCCGCCAGGTGAAGCGGTTCCGGACGCCTGGGCGTCCTTCCTCGGCCTGGCGTCCCGCTCGCGCGTCCGACGCTCGCTTCGCGCCTGTGCCCTGTGTCCCCGACTCCCTTGGGAGAACAGGGCACAGGCATGCCGTCCCCTCTACGATCACCGGTCATGGCCACCCTGATCGTGACCGTCTCGCTGGCGTTTCTCGGCTACTTGGCGACCTACCTCAACGGCCTGCGGCTGGCGCAGCGGCAGGCCCGGCTCGCCCGCGTCAACCTGCAGCTCAGCGACTTCTACGGCCCGCTGTTCGCGCTCATGGAGGCCAACGGCCGTATCTACGATGCGTACGCCGCAAAGTACGCCCGCCCCGACGGCCGCGACTTCTTCCACCACGACGAGCCGCCCACCGAGGAGGAGCTGGCGGCGTGGCGGCTGTGGGCCACGACCGTCTTCCTGCCCAACGTCCGCGCGATGCGCGAAGTGGTCGTGGCCAAGGCCGATCTCCTCATCGAGGAGGAGGTGCCACAGGTGCTGCTGGACCTGTGCGCGCACGTCTCCGGCTACGAGATCACCGCCGCGCGCTGGGAGCGCGGTGACCACACCGAGCACCTGTCGGTGATCCGCTTCCCCGGCCGGGAGTTGCGGGAGTACGCCCGCGATCGCTTCACGGGACTGAAGCACGAGCAGGCGAAGCTGCTGGGGCGTTCGGTCACGGGCCGCCGGCGTGGAGCCGTCGGCTCCGGCCGGTGACCCCGGTCGGCCGCTGTCGCCCCCCTGTCGTCGAACGCGGCTGAACGGTGCGCCCGGAGGGGAGAACGCCGGTATGAGCGATGACGAGGCGGCCGGCTCGCAGGAGACACCCGAATCCGCCCTCGACGGAGGGCAGAACGCCACCATCGGCCCGTTGGGCAGAAGGATCATCGGTTTCTGCATGGTGGGCATGGCCGTTGTGGCGCTTGTGGGCCAGACCTTGGGCCTCTGGCAGGGGATCTACGACTTGTTCGGCGGGGGGAACGGTTCTGTTCCGTCGGCGGCGGACAGCGTCGGCTCGCCTTCGGCCGAGACCTCCGGCCGGTCGGGGTCCGTGCCGCGCTGCGAGGCGTCGGGCGACCAGCAGGTGCTGATCGAGCTCAAGGGGGAGCCGACCCGTTCCGGGGCGCACGCGGTGGCCACGGTGAAGTGCGAGGTCGCTCCGGGGGACCGCCTGTCGTGGGTGGTGCGCAAGGAGACCGGTGATCCGGACCGGCCGCGCGTCCACTACACCCTGAGGTACGAGCTGGGGCAGCAGGGGCCGGGACGGTACACCTACGACGCGGACCTCGGCACCACCGCGCCGGGGTCCGAGCGGTCCCTGATCGCCGTCCTCATGGACGATGCCACCCACCGCGAGGTGAAGGCGGGCAGGGACCCCGGGACCGCCTATGTGGATCTGCCCTCGCCCGTCCCCGTCGTGTCCAACTCGCTGTCGATCACCACACCCCGGTAGTGCACCGGCAGGAGAGGGCGGCCGCCGGGGACGAGCCCGCCGGGCCGGAGGGCGCTTTACGGGGAGTGCCTGCGGCCTGGAGACTGGGGGGACGGCGCGGGGGAGGGGAACGGGGCGAACATGGCCGAGGACCAGGGGAGTTGGGGGAGACCGGTGCCGCTGGGGCAGGGCGGCGCGTCCGAGGCGGCCCACTTCGTCGCCGCGCCGCTGCTGGCCGGCGCCTGCATCGCCACCGTCGGCGTGCTGGGCGCGGACGCCGAGAAGTTCCGCTGGCCGGGGCCCGCGATGCTGCTGCTCACCCTCGCCTTCGCCGCACTCGTCGGCAGCGTGCAGTACGGTTTCCACGCCCGCCGCCACCTGTACTCCCCTGCGGACGTGGAGTCCTGGCATCCGCCGGACTCCCGCCGGCCCTCCGGCGAGGTGCTGCGGCGGGAGCAGCGCCGCCACTTCGGGGAGTGGATGCGGCTGAGCCGCCGGGCGGCCCTGACCTACAACCTGGGGATCGCCCTGCTGGGTGCGGGTGGGGCGCTGGCCCTCGCGGCCCCCGAGGGCGCCTCGTTCTGGCACGCGGCGTGCCGCTGGGCGGCGAGCGCCGTGCTGGCGGCCGGTGCCCTGGCGGAGCTGGAGTGGACGCTGAGCGAGTGGTGGACGCGCAGGGCGCTGCTGCGTGCCGCCCGGGCCGGCGGGGGAGGGGACGGGCGGGGAGAGGACGGCAGAGATGACAGGGGAGATGACAGGGGGGAGAGGCGCGATGTCTGAGTCCGTCGTGCGCGCCGTCGGCGGCCCGTGGGAGCCGGAGGTGACGCACTGCTGTGTGTGCGGAGGGCCGCTGCTGCTGCGCGGGCGCCCGCTGACGGTGCGTCCGCGCGTGTGGTCCCTGCGCAGGCAGGGATTCCTGGACGACCTGGCGTACGACCACGACGGCGGCTGCGCCGCGGCGGCGGTCCCGGCCGGCGTGCTCATCGGGATGAGCAGGGAGCAGGCCCTGGCGGAGGCGGCCCGCCGCGGCGCCTCGCAGGGAGAGGGGGACGGCGGTACGGGGTGCGGGGACGGCTGAGCCCGGGGCCCGCCCCGGCGGCCGAGTTCGGCGGAGCCGTAGCCGGGCATACGGACAACATCCTTGTCCGGCGGGGCGGTTCGCCGCCGGGAAGCCGGAGGACAGCCGAACCGAGGAGGACCGTATGGCCGTCACGTTCCGCAAGAGCATCCGGATCCTGCCCGGAGTGCGCCTGAACCTCAACCGCCGCTCCTGGTCGTTCACCCTGGGCAAGGGGAAGGGGCCCAGGCACACGTTCGGCTCCAGGGGACGCCGCACCACGTCGATGAACCTTCCCGGTCCGTTCGGATACCGCAGGACGACGACGAGCCGGAGCCGCCGCGGCGGCCGCTGACACCGTGTGCGGCACGCGCCGCACACCGCACAACGGGCCGGCCCCGGAACCCTTCGAGGGTTCCGGGGCCGGCCCTTTCGCCGTCGGCTCCGCGCCGTCGGCTCCGCGCGGGCGGTCTCCGAATGGCCGAAAAGGGGCTGCACGGGACCTTGCCAGTGACCAGTGGCGTACCTACAGTCAACCTACTCGCCGGTATTGACACGTTCACTAATACCGGAGGCCTCCCCGTACGCCCCGGCCGGGCGCGGGGCGGAGCCGCGCCACCGTACGCACCGGTCCGCCGCCGGGCCGCGCGCAGCACCCCGGCGGCGGAGCCGGACCGGGGCCGGCACCAGCACAGCACCTCGCAATCCGTATGCCACAGGCATGTCCGCGAGATGTTCGCGGGCTCCGCCGGAAGGGTGTGTCATGAAGGACGAGCAGGAGAGACCCGTGGAAGGCCGCGTCAGATGGCGCAGGTTCGCCGCCGTGTGCGTGCCCGGCTTCGCCGTCACCGGCGTACTGGCCGTCGCACTGGCCGAGGGAGCCCTCGCCGCGTCGTTCGCCGTGTCCGGCCAGCAGTTCAAGGTGTCCGCGGACCGGCTCACCGGCGACGGCTTCGTGCAGTACGGCAGCGTGGACGTCAACGCCCGCGACCAGTTGCTGCCCGTCGCGGTGACCGGCATCAGGACGGCGAGGATGGAGAGCCTGTGCCAGTCCGTCGTCACCACCCTGCCCGTCCTCGGCGACATCTCGCTGAAGCTCTCCGCCGGCACCGGCGACAAGCCGGTGGAGGCCACCGACCTGTTCGTGGACGCCACCCAGCTCTCGGGTGACGCGTCGTTCGAGAACATCGAGATCGGCCGCGACGCCTCCACGCTCGACAAGGGCCCCGACGGGGCCCAGGGCATGCAGGACGCCTTCTCCCAGCAGGCCGACACCCTTGAGATCAGCGATCTGAAGCAGACCGCGTGGGCGACCAACGCGGGCACGTTCAAACTCGCCGACCTCAGCATGAAGATCACCAAGGGCAAGCGCGAATGCTTCTGAAGTGGCGGCGCTGGCGTCGCGGCCGGCCCTTCTGGGGAGGGCTGGTCACCGTCGCCGCGGGCGTGGAGATCGCGGTCATCCCCCTGGCCCCGATGAAGGTCATGCTGCACCAGGGGGTCGCGGGCGCCGCGTCCGTCCTCCTGGGCGCCGTACTGATCGTGCTGGGCCTGTCGGCCTGGTTCACGCCGCACTACCGCACCCTCACAGGCATCCTCACGGCCATGATCGCCGCGGCCGCGCTGGTCCTCTCCAATCTCGGCGGCTTCCTGATCGGGACGGTCGCCGGACTCATCGGCGGCGGGCTCGTCTTCGGCTGGCAGCCGGGTACGGCGCCCGCGCCGGAAACCCCCCACCCCAACCCCCCCTCAGTCCAGGAGGAAGCGTGACCCTCAGCTCATCGCGTTCCCGCACCCCCCTGTCCGCCGGCGCCGCTCTGGCCGCCGCGGCCGCCCTGACGCTGGCCGGGGCCGGCAGCGCCACGGCCGGGCCGGCCGCCGTCGCGGGCTCCACGACCGTCACCCCCGCCGGGCACTACTTCGCCGCCGACCTCAGCGGCAGCGCCACCTTCAAGGCCGGCAGCGTGACGGTGACCTGCACGGTCTCCAGCTCCGCCCCCACGGGCACCGGCGACGCCAACCGCGTCCCCGGCGCGCCGGACAACAGCAACGCAGCCGGCCCGGTCGGAGGCCCCCTCAACGCGCCCACCTACAGCTCGTGCCGCACCAGCATGCCGGGCGTCTCGGCCACCGTCACCACCAGCGGTGAATGGGGCGTCTCCGTCCAGCACGGTGCGCCGTCCACCGCGACCCTGTCCATGCCCAGCGGCGGCCTGGTCGTCAGGACCAGCGGCCTGGCCAGCTGCACCGTGACCGCCGCGCCCGACGCCGGTGCCTCGATCACCGGCACCTGGACCAACGGGGCGCCCTCCAAGCTCGCCTTCACGAACGTCTCCGTGCCCGTCGACGTCGTTGGCGGGTTCGGCTGCCCGACCAGCGCCACCAGCTCCGTCTTCAACGCCACCTACGACATCACCGACGCGACCGACCCCGCCTCGCAGATCACCGTGACCGACTGACCGGGGGAGCGGCGGCTCCCCTCTCAGGGGCCCCGGGCGGCGACCGGGCAGCCGCCCGGGGCCCGCGGTGCCGGCCGGCCGCACGGCGGCGCGACGGGCCCCGCGG
>NZ_JBKJFM010000289.1:0-3206 GCF_046614825.1 Streptomyces nanhaiensis | reverse complement strand
CGGCCGCGCGCTCATCGCCGGCCTCCCCGGCGGTCTCCGCGGTGGCCTTCGCGGTGGTCTCCGCGGTGGTCTTCACGGCGGCCTTCGCGCCGGCCGCCGCCGCACGGGGCCGGTCCGGGCCCGCCGGAGACGCCGGGGCCGGAAGCCGGTCCGGCGGCCGTCCGCCCGGTGGTCATCGGTCGCGCCGGGGCGGCCTTGTCCGGCCGTCCCTGAGCCAGCAGTTCCATGGAACACCTTTCGGAGAAGGGAATCCGGCCCCGGCCGAAGGGGGAACCGGTCCCGCCGCGCAGCCTCCGCCTCCGGGCCGGGGTCCGGGTCCGTGTCTGTGTCCGGGGGAGGGAACGCGGTCCGTACGGCGGCGGGCCGGGGCGCCCCGCCGCGCGGCACAGGCCGGTCCCGGGCGGGGCAGCGCGCATATGGGCTCCGATCCGTGGTGCGATCCGTGGTGCGACCCGTCGTGCGATCCGTCGTCCGGGGCGGCGGTGCCGCGCGGGGCAGTACGCCTGGGGCAGCCGTACCAGGCCGCCGCGCCGCGCAAACGGGCCCCCCGCGGGGACAACACGCACGGCGACCGCCATCCGCGGCGCGGACGGTCCCGGCGGAAGCCCGCCCGCGCCGCCGCGGCGGCCAACCCCCGTCAGCCGCGCGGCAGTACGGCGGACAGCACGGACGGCAGCCGGGTCCAGTCGGAGGTGACCACGCTCGCCCGTTCGGCCGCCAGCAGCGACACCCGGTCGAGGGCCTGGGCCCGGGTGGGGTCGGTGGGGCTGATGGCGGGGGCCACGGCGTGGGCGTCGGTCATCACCAGCAGATAGCCGTGCCGGGCGTACCAGGCGGTGTCGATGCCGCCGGAGACGTACGCCGAGGCGTCGCCGTCGAAGACCACGAACCAGGGGCGCAGCGTGGCGTCCGCGTAGCGGGTGCGCGGGTCCCCGGCCGCCGCGCGGTGCACGGCGGGGAAGGCGGTGGCGTCGCCCAGCCGCCCGGCGGCGGCGAGGTCGCGCAGGTGGGCGGCGTACTCGCGGTCGGTCCACAGGGTGTCGAAGGGGTTGGACTCCTCGACGGTGCCGGGGATGAGGTGGATCAGGAACTTCCCCGCCAGCGCGTCCCGCGCGGGCCAGCCCCCGCCGCGTACGGCGTCGTCGAGGGTGGCGTGGCCGGCGGCGAGGTCGCCGGGCCGGTAGAGCGCGTCGCCCAGCACCCGGTTCACCAGGGCGTCGAACTGCGCGGGCCCGCGGCCGCGGTCGCCGGCGAAGCCGTCCTTCATCTCGATCTTCACCAGCACCGGCCGGTGCCCGGGGTTGGCGTCGTGCCAGGCCCGCATGTCGGCCAGGCAGCCGGCCAGGCTCTGGTTGCGGGGTCTGGAGCGCAGCTCGGCGGGGGAGGAGGCGTTCTCGCAGTTGTTGTCGTCGGCCAGCGGGCCGTCGTGGGCCACGCGCCAGCCGCCCGAGTACTTGGCCCACACGTCCAGCTCCAGCAGCGAGGCGCCGGAGTCCAGGGCGTCGGCGAAGTAGGTGTACTTGTCCTTCTCGTAGGCGTTGTGCACGCCGACGGAGGTGGTGCCGGAGTACGGCAGCGCGCCGGTGTCCGCCGCCCCGGCCGGCACGGCCGCCGTGAGCACCGTACCGATACCGGCCGCCGTCACCGCCGCCACCGCCGTCGCCAGCCGGCTTCTCCACTGCTGTGCCATCTGCGCCGCCTTCCGTGTGGGGGGAGGGTCGAATCGCGGTCACAGTAGGGGAGTCGGGCAGACCCGGGGAGGGAGCGCGGATGGCGCGCGGACGAACGGCGGGCGTACGGCCGCCCCGTGCCCTGGTGGTCACCGGGGCACGGGGCACGGGGGCGCGTACGGGCGCCGTCAGCGCCGGAAGGGGCCGGAGACCTCGAACGTCATACCGCCCAGTCCGGCCGGATCGCCCAGGGTGCCGCGCTGGGAGGAGAAGTACAGCCGGGAGCCGTCCGGGGAGAAGGCCGGGCCGGTGACCTCGGAGTCGCCGTGGCCGTCGAGCCGGATCACCGGGGCCACCGCGCCCTCGGGCGTGATGACGTTGATCTCCATGTTGCCGCCGTCCTCCGCCACGTACAGGTCACCGCCGGGGGTGCCGGTGATGTTGTCCACCCCGTCCAGCGGGGAGTCCGCGTCGTAGGCCACCGACAGCTCGCCCCGCTCGGCGTCGTAGGCCCACACCCGGTTGTCGCCCTTGGTGGTGAACCAGCAGGTGCCGTCCGCGTAGTGGCAGCCCTCGCCGCCGTCGAAGCGGCGCGCGGAGCCGACCTGGTGGCGCGTCTGCTTCCCGAACAGCGGCGCCGACGGGTCCGGGACCTCGCGCCACTCCACCGCGCCGCCCGCCGACTCGCACAGCACGTCCAGCCGGCCGCGCGACAGGTCGCCCCAGACCTCGGGGGTGTAGCGGTAGAAGCAGCCGTCCGGCTCGTCCTCGGTCAGGTAGACCACGCGCCGGTCCGGGTCGCACGCGGCGGCCTCGTGCTTGAAGCGGCCCATCGCCCTGTGCGCGACCGCCTCGCGCCGCCCGTACGGGTCGGTCTCGAACACCCGGCCGCGCCAGGTCTCCTCGCACGACAGCCAGGTCCGCCAAGGGGTCGCCCCGCCCGCGCAGTTGAGGTTGGTGCCCTCCAGGACGCGGTAGGCCCGGTCGACCGAGCCGTCGGCGCGGAAGCGGATCGCCGAGGCGCCGCCGACCAGGGGGACCTCGGAGTTGGAGACGTAGATCCAGCCTCCCCCATCGTCCGGGTAGCAGGCGCCGCCGTCGGGTGCCGGGTGCCACAGGATCCCGCCGACCGGCAGGCCGGAGCGGGCCACGATCCGGCTGCGGAAGCCCTCCGGCAGTGCCACCCCGTTGGCGTCGGGCGCCCGCAGCGGTCCGTACGGGCCGGCCACCGCGGCGGAGGTCCCCGCGGTGGCGGCGCCCTGCCACAGGGCGCCGGAGAAGGCGACGGCCCCCGCGCCGGCGGAGGCGGTCCTCAGGAAGGTGCGTCGCTGCATGCGGACTCCAGGCGTGTGAGGGAGCGTGCGAGAGACGTGTACACGTCACCATTGCGCGCCGGCGGCGGCGGGCGAAGGGAGCCGGGGGAGAAGATCCGGTGAACAGCCGTTCACACGCGCGGCCCGGCTCGGCCCGGCGCCTCCGCCCGCGGCCGGAAACGCCGCCGGCCCCCGGGTGCGCGATCGCGCACCCGGGGGCCGG
>NZ_JBKJFM010000288.1:0-3210 GCF_046614825.1 Streptomyces nanhaiensis | reverse complement strand
GTTCGGCTTTCGCGAGGGCGCTCAGCGCGCGCCCGGGGTCGGCGGGCACGCCCGCCCCGGCGCCCCGGGCGGCCTTCGGGGACGGCGAGCCGCCCGGGCTCCCCGAGGCCTTCGGGCTCCCGGGACCGCCGGACTCCGTCCCGCCGAAGGCCCTCACATGCCGTGCCACGTCCGCCCGCAGCGGCTCCAGCCGCCCGGCCAGGTCCGGGTGCGCGGCGAGGGTGCGGTCGTAGCGGGCCAGCAGCGCGGCACTGCCGCGCGCGGCGGCACGGCGCAGCCGCTCGTCCGCGGAGGCGAGCCTGCGCTCGGCGGCCGTCGGCCTCTCCCGCGAGCATCCGGTCAGCAGCAGCGCGGCGGCGCCCGTCACACCGGTGGCCAGCAGGCTCCGCCGGCGGGGACGCGGGTCGATCGGCACGGGCGCTCCCAGGGGAGGTGGTTCGGCGGCGCGGGGGACGGGCGGCGATCACCGCGGGTGTGAGCGTACCCGTGTTCGCACCGTCCCCCTCGGCGGGGCACCGCCGCGCCCCGCGCGTGCCCCGTGCGGGGGACGGCCGCCCGGCGCAGCGCCTCCGGCCGTCTGGTCGGCGCAGCCCGCGGCAGACGATAGGCTTGACCCCCGTAACCCCAGGACTGGACGTTCCCACAACAGCACACGCGGCCGAGGAGTCACCCGGATGAGCACCACCCAGAGCGAGAGGCTGCGAGGACTGCTGGAGCCGCTCGTCACCGCCAGGGGGCTGGATCTCGAGGAGATCGCAGTGACCCCGGCCGGAAGAAGGCGGGTGCTGCGCGTCGTGGTGGACTCCGACGAGGGCGTGCAGCTCGACACCTGCGCGGAGCTGAGCCGCGAGGCGTCCCAGGCGCTGGACGAGACCGACGTGATGGGCGGCGCCCCGTACGTCCTGGAGGTCACCTCACCCGGCACCGACCGCCCGCTGACCGAGCCGCGGCACTACCGCCGCGCCGTCGGCAGGCTGGTCAGGGCGCAGCTGGCGGAGGAGGCGGGCGGCGGCGAACTGGTCGCCCGCGTCGGCGCCGCGGACGAGGACGGCGTGGACGTGGAGGTGCCCGGCGTCAAGGGGCGCAAGGCCACCGCCCGCCGGCTCGCCTACACCGAGATCGCCAGGGCCCGGGTGGAGATCGAGTTCAACCGCAAGGCCGCCGAGAAGGCCGAGAAGGCGCGTCAGGCTGCGGCCTCTGACGAAGAGAGCCAGGAGGAGGCGTAGCCGTGGACATCGACATGAGTGCCCTGCGGGGTCTGGTGAGGGAGAAGGAGATCTCCTTCGACCTGTTGGTCGAGGCGATCGAGGCCGCTCTCCTCATCGCGTACCACCGCACCGAGGGAAGCCGCCGCCAGGCCCGTGTGGAGCTGGACCGCTCCACCGGCCATGTGACGGTGTGGGCCAAGGAGGATCCGGCAGACCTGCCCGAGGGCGCCGAGCCGCGCGAGTTCGACGACACCCCCTCGGGATTCGGCCGGATCGCCGCGACCACCGCCAAGCAGGTCATCCTGCAGCGCCTGCGGGACGCCGAGGAGGAGGTCACCCTCGGCGAGTACGCCGGACGCGAGGGCGACATCGTCGCGGGAGTCGTCCAGCAGGGGAAGGATCCGCGCAGCGTCCTCGTTGACATCGGCAGGCTCGAGGCGATCCTGCCCCCGCAGGAGCAGGTGCCCGGCGAGGACTACTCGCACGGCACCCGGCTGCGCACCTATGTCGTGCGGGTCGCCAAGGGAGTCCGCGGCCCGTCGGTGACGCTCTCGCGCACACATCCCAATCTGGTGAAGAAGCTCTTCGCCCTGGAGGTGCCCGAGATCGCGGACGGCTCGGTGGAGATCGCTGCCATCGCACGCGAGGCCGGGCACCGCACCAAGATCGCGGTACGGTCCACCCGTCCGGGCCTGAACGCCAAGGGCGCGTGCATCGGCCCGATGGGCGGCCGGGTGCGCAACGTGATGGCCGAGCTGCAGGGCGAGAAGATCGACATCGTGGACTGGTCGGACGATCCGGCGGAGATGGTGGCCAACGCGCTCTCACCCGCCCGGGTGAGCAGGGTGGACGTCGTGGACGCCGCGGCCCGGTCGGCCAGGGTCACGGTGCCCGACTACCAGCTCTCGCTGGCGATCGGGAAGGAAGGGCAGAACGCCCGGCTCGCCGCCCGGCTCACCGGCTGGCGGATCGACATCCGCCCGGACACCGAGCAGGGCGGGGAACGCGGCGGGGAACGCCGTGAGAGCGGCGCGGAGAGGGGCTGAGAGGCCTGTCACCGTCCGTACCGCCGCGGCGACCCCGCCAACGGCGCAATCCGCGCGGGGAGGTAGACTGAAGAGTGTCTGACCGGACGCGCGCCCGCGCATGCCCTGAACGCACCTGTGTGGGTTGTCGGGAGCGGTCGGGCAAGGGCGATCTGCTGCGTGTGGTGCTGGTCGGGGACAGATGCGTTCCGGACCATCGCGGTACGCTGCCCGGCCGGGGCGCTTATCTGCACCCCGCACCGACCTGTGTCGACCTGGCGGTCCGCCGCCGGGCGTTCCAGCGGGCCTTCCGGGCCGGCGGACCGCTCGATACCGCGGAGCTGCTGCAGGCAGTACCGCGGGCAACACCGTAAGACAGCAAGCACGCACGACGGCCCGTACGGCACCCCGCCGTACGGGAGAGGTACCTCGCGAGTTGGAAGTAGGTCGAGATTGCGATGAGCACTCGATGAGTACGCGATGAGTACGCCCATGCAGTAGCGAAGGTCCGGCGGAAGAATCCCCCCGGACCGTAAGGAGCGAAGTGGCTAAGGTCCGGGTATACGAGCTCGCCAAGGAGCTTGGAGTCGAGAGCAAGGTCGTCATGGCCAAGCTCCAGGAACTCGGTGAATTCGTCCGTTCGGCGTCCTCGACGATCGAGGCGCCGGTGGTACGCAAGCTGACCGACGCGTTCGACGCGGGCAACGGCGCCGGAGGCGCCAAGAAGTCCGCCGCGAAGCCCGCCGCCCCCCGCAAGGCGGCCCCCAAGCCGGGCGCCCCGAAGCCGGGTGCCTCCGCACCCCGCCCGGGTGCCCCCAAGCCCGGCGCGCCCAAGCCCCCGGCCCCCGCGGCCGAGGCGCCCAGGAGCGCGCCCCAGAAGAACGTCCCGGGTCCGGGCCCGGCGCCCGCCAGGAGCGGCCCGACCCCGCCCGCCCCCGGGCCGCGTCCCGCCCCGGCACCCCGAGCGGGGGCAGCCG
>NZ_JBKJFM010000287.1:0-3218 GCF_046614825.1 Streptomyces nanhaiensis | reverse complement strand
GGCACCGCGGAGGGCGACCGGGGGGCGTTGCACCGCGCCGCGCCCACCGGGGCCGGAGGACCGCGGGCACTGACGCGGCCCGGCCCGGCCCGGCTCTCCACGGCTCTCCGCGACCCTCCCCTCCCCTCCCCGGTCCGGCCCGTACCGCCGCCGCGGGGCCCGAGCCTCGGCGCCCGCCGTCGGGCGTCACCGCCCGTGAGCTCCGCATCACCGTCATGACCTGCGATTCCACGGGTATCCGGGCTGCGGTGCCGCCCGGTACGGCGACGCGGTGGGAAGGACTGTTCGGTGACTATCGGTGACGGCGTGTTCACATGGCTGGGATTGGCGGCGCTGGGCGCCGCCGTGCTGCCGCGCGTGGTGGCCGGGCGGCGGCCGCTGTCGCTGCCCCTGATCTTCCTGCTCTGCGGCATCGGCGTGTACCTGCTGCCGCTGCCGCTGCCGGCCGTCGACCCGGTGGACGACCGGCTGCTGGTGGAGCACGCCACCGAGATCTGCGTGATCATCTCGCTGATGGGCGCCGGTCTGGCCCTCGACCGGCCCGTCGGCCTGCGCCGCTGGGCCGCGACCTGGCGGCTGCTGGGCGTGACGATGCCGCTGACCGTGGTGTGCACCGCCGGCGTGGCGTGGTGGCTGCTGGACTGGCCGCCGGCCGCCGCGCTGCTGCTGGCCGCCGTCCTGGCGCCGACCGATCCGGTGCTGGCCTCGGAGGTGCAGGTGGGCGAGCCCACCGAGGAGGAGCACGACGAGGACGAGGTGCGGTTCGCCCTCACCAGCGAGGCCGGTCTGAACGACGGGCTCGCCTTCCCCCTGACGTACGCGGCCGTGGCGCTGGCCGCCGCCGCGGGCGCCGGGTGGTCGGCCGACTGGGTCGGTTCGTGGGCGGTGGAGGACCTCGTGTACAAGTGCGTGGTCGGAGTGCTGGGCGGGCTGCTGGTCGGCCGGCTGCTCGGCTGGCTGTTCTTCCGCGCGCGCTCGAAGGTGCTGCGCCTGTCCCACCACCGGGAGGGCTTCGTGGCCCTGGGAGCCACCTTCCTGTCCTACGGGGTGACCGAGCTCGCCGGCGGCTACGGTTTCCTCGCGGTGTTCACCACCGCCTGCGCGATCCGGGCGGCCGAGCGCGCCCACGGCTACCACAGGGTCCTGCACGACTTCGTGGAGCAGGTCGAGCGGCTGCTCACCGTGGGGCTGCTCTTCCTGCTGGGCGCCTTCGTCGCGCTGGGCGGCCTCGCCCCGCTGACCTGGCGGGGCGCCCTCGTCGCGCTCGCGGTGCTGCTGGTGGTCCGGCCGCTGGCGGGGTGGGTGGGCCTGCTGGGCGGCCGTATGGAGCACCGGGAGCGCTGGGTGGTCGCCGGCTTCGGCATCCGGGGCATCGGCTCGCTGTACTACCTCGCCTACGGGCTGGGGCAGGCGGAATTCCCGGTGCCGGCGCAGGAGCTGTGGGCCGTGGTGACGTTCACCGTACTGCTCTCGGTGGTGCTGCACGGCGTCACGGCGGGCCCGGTGATCGACCGGCTCGACCGGCTGCGGGACTCCGCGGGGACCGCCTCCGGGCCCGAGGAGGAACGGCGGCGCGAGGACGGGCCCTTCCCCGGCCGGCCCGCCGCATGACGGGCCGGCCGCCGCGCTCCCCGCCCCGGAGCCTCCTGCGGTGCCTCCGGACGCCCCTCAGGGGCGCCGCAGCAGCAGCTCCGTGTTGCGGTCGCCGGCCTTGCCGGTCAGGGCCGTGCTGCGGCCCGGGGCGTTGAAGGCCAGTTCGCGGTAGAGCGAGGCCAGGCCGGCGGGGGAGAGGTCGCCGGGTTCGGCGGCGTAGGGGGCCGCGGACTCGACGCAGGTGGTGAAGAGGGAGAGGGTGCCGTCGCCGTTGTCCGTCAGCTCGATGACGCGGGCGAGCTGAGGGTGGTCCACGTGCGAGGCGGTGGTGATCTCCCAGAAGTGGCCGTGCGGCACGATCCGGTTGCGGTGGCTGTGGCCGTTGATCCAGGCGGTCACGTTGGCGTGCCGCCCCAGCAGCGCGGCCAGCTCGGCGCCGCCGACGGTGACGGAGTCGCTGTAGTGGTGGCTGAAGACCAGCACGCGGTCGTCGCCGTGGCGGGTCAACTTGCGGTCCAGCCAGCGCAGCTGGGCGGGGCCGATGTGGCCCCGGTAGTCGCCGTCGGGGTTGGTGGTGTCCAGGCTGACGCCGAGCACGCCGTCGGCGACGCGGAAGGAGTAGTACAGCCGCCCCTCCTCCAGGGCGGCCCGGGTGTAGCCGTGGCCGGCCGGGCCGGGACCGGTGTACGCCGGGTCCAGGTGCGCCGCGGCGTACTCCCGGGCGGTGAGGGGCGCGCGGGAGGGGTCGGGGGTGACGGTGCGCGTCCTGCGGGCGTGGGCGCGCAGCAGTTCCCTCAGCGCGGTGCCCCGGGTGTCGCGGCCCCCGCGCACCGATCTGTGGAGCGCGGCGGCCTCGGCCTCGGGCAGCTCGTACAGCTTCCGTTCACCGGTGGCCAGGTCGGTGAAGTACGCGCTGCCCGCGAAGTGGCCGCCGTGGAGGTCGTCGTGGTTGCCGACGGTGGAGTACCAGGGGATGGCCAGGCCGGGGCTGGTGAGCCGCCGGATCGCGGCGTCGAGGAAGCCGTCGAGGCGGGGGAAGCCGTACCGGCCCCGGTCGGTGTCGTCCGCCCCGCCCTCCGGGTGCCAGTACAGGGGCAGGCCGGAGTTCTGCACCCCCTCGTAGCGCAGTGGGTCGCCGGTGTTGGGGGTGATGCGGCCGCCGCTCATCGCGGTGAGGAACCACTCCGTCTCGGCACGGCAGTTGTTGTCGGTGTTGTCCCCGGTGGTGATCGCGAAGCCGAGCGGCGCGCCGGTGGCCGGGCCGCCGCGCAGCGAGTTGATCCGCTCGACCATCGAGACCAGGCCGTGCACCGACAGCGCCTCGTGCGGGCGCCAGGCGCCGGTCTTGCCGGAGCGCATGTACTCGAAGCGCAGCGGGTGCTGCACGTCCGTGACATGGGTGTCGGTGAGGTGGACGAAGGAGGCCAGGACGGTGCGCCGGTCCTCGCGCGCCCCGCCCGCGGCGGCCAGGTCCTGCCGTACGACCCGCTCCCAGCCGCGCCCCGCTCCCAGCCGCCGGTAGCCGGCCGCGCCGCGCGGCGCGGCGGTGCTCTCCAGGGTGGTCCCGGCGGGGGAGGGGACGGCCGGGGCGGTGGGGGAGGGCGAGGGGGACGGGGAGGCGGGAG
>NZ_JBKJFM010000286.1:0-3261 GCF_046614825.1 Streptomyces nanhaiensis | reverse complement strand
GGCCGGGGCCGCGCCTGAACCGGGCCCCCCGCCCGGACGGGGAGCCGGCGGAGGTCAGGGGTTGGCCACCGCGGCCTGCGGGCGGATCGGCAGCCGGTTGACCGGGCGCCCGGTCGCCGCGCGCACCGCCGCCGCCACCGCCGCCGGGGAGACCACCACCGGCACCGCGCTGACCGACTTCGCGCCGAAGGGAGCGACCACGTCCCGCTCCTCGACCAGCCTCACGATCCGGACGTCCGGGGCGTCCAGCGCGGTCGGCAGCGGATAGGCCGTCAGATCGGGGTGGCGCACCACGCCGCGCGAGACCCGCAGGTGCTCGGTGAGGGCCGCGCCGACGCCCTGGGTGACGCCCGCCTCGATCCTGGTGCGCAGCTGCTGCGGGTTGAGCACGCGGCCCACGTCCTGGGCCACGGCCATCTCCACCACCCGGACCGTGCCCAGCTCCACGTCCACGTCCACCACGGCCCGGATCGCGGCGAAGGCCAGGCTGACGAAGGCGTCGCCCTGGCCGGTGTCGTCCAGCGGCTCGGTGGGGTGTGGGCGGCACTGGGCGGTGGCCCACAGCTCCTTGCCCTCCAGCGCCTCGGCGACGGTGGTGCTGAGCACTCCGTCGTAGGAGGTGATCTTGCCGTCGGCGATGCTCAGCAGCTCGGTGGACATCCCGAACTTCGCGGCCAGCGGCTGGAGGAGCTGGGTGCGGACCATCTTGGCGGCCCGCTCCACCGCACCGCCCGAGACCCAGGTGTGGCGCCCGCGGGCGCCCGGTCCGGCCGGTGGCTGGTCGGTGTCGACGGCGACGACGTGCACCTCCTCGACGCCGAGGACCTCCTGGACGATCTGCCGGGCGAGGGTGGAGAAGCCCTGGCCGGTCTCCACGGCCGCGCACATCACCGTGGCGACGGGCCCGTCGACCTTCACCGTGGCCGTGGACACCTCGTCGGTGCCCTCCGCCCCCAGCATGTGGACCATGCCCAGCGCGAAGCCGATCCCGCGCCGCACCGCGCCCGGGTCGCCGGCGCCCTCGGGGCCGCCGGGCAGCAGCCACTCCTCCGGGCCCGGGGCGCCGTCCGCGCCGTCGGCGGGCAGCGGCGGCAGCGGCGCCTCGCGCACCGCGCGCAGCAGCTCGGCCACGGGCGCGGGGCAGGTGACGGTCTGGCCGGTGGGCAGCAGGTCGCCGGTGGCCATGACGTTGCGCATCCGCAGCTCGACCGGGTCCATGCCCAGCCTGGCGGCGAGCTTGTCCATCTGGCCCTCGTACGCGGCGCACACCTGCATCGCGCCCTCGCCGCGCACATGGCCCGACGGGGGGTTGTTGGTGCGCACGGCCCAGCCGTCGATCGCGGCGTGCGGCACCACGTACGGGCCGGCGGCGAAGGAGACGGCGGCGGCCAGCGCGTCGGCGGAGTCGTCGGCGTAGGCGCCGGCGTCCAGCAGTATCTGCGCCTCGACCTTGACCAGCCGGCCCTCGGAGTCGGCGTGGTGGCGGTAGCGCAGCAGGGTGGGGTGGCGGTGGGCGTGGCCGAGGAAGGACTCCTCGCGGTTGGCGGCGAGCTTGACCGGGCAGCCGGTCCGCATCGCCAGCAGGCCGAGCGGGAGCTGCACGCTCAGGTCCTCGCGGTCGGCCATGGCCCCGGGGACGCCGGTGACGACGACCTTGACCTGCTCGGGGCGGAGCCCGAAGCAGGCGGCGGCCAGATCGCGGTCGGTGTGCGGATCGGTGGAGGCGGTGTAGATCTCCACCCCGCCGTCGGTGCGCGGCACGGCGAGTCCGGCCTCGGCGCCGATGGGGGCGGGGTCCTGGCGGCCGATGCGGTACAGGCCCTCGACGACCACCTCTCCGGTGACGGACTCGTCGCCGTAGCGCAGGGGGATGTGCCGGATCAGGTTGCCGTCGGGGTGGATGGGTTCGGCCTCGAAGGCCTTCTCCGGGTCGGTGACCGGCTCCAGCACCTCGTACTCGACCGCGATGGCGGCCGCGGCCAGCCGCGCGGTGTCGGGGTGGTCGGCTGCGACGGCGGCGATGGGCTCGCCGTAGTGGCGCACCGTGTCGCGGGCGAAGGCGGGCCGGTCCGCGACACGGCGGCCGTGGGTGGCGTCGCCGGGCACGTCCTCGTGGGTGATGACGGCCCGCACCCCGGGCATCTCGGCGGCCGGCGCGGTGTCGATGGAGACGATGCGGGCGTGCGGGTGCGGGGAGCGCAGCACGGCGGCCCACAGCAGCCCCTCGGCCCACAGGTCGGCGGCGTAGGGAAAGGTCCCCTGGACCTTGGCGAGGGCGTCGGCGGGCTGGAGCGAGGCGCCGAGTCCGTACCGCGCCTGCTCGGCCTCCGCTCCCGCGGCGGCGCCGGTGAGGGGCACTCCTCCGGCCGGGGTGGCGGTCACCGCGTCACTGCTCACTGCGCGCCTCCGTCCTGCGGCGGGTCGTGGTGGGTGCGGGGCGAGGCCGGTCCGGCCTGGTGCGGGATGTGGACGCGGGAGCCGTCGCCCCGCTCCCCGCCGTCGCCGGTGCGGCCTCCGGCTCCGGCCTCCCGGGCCTCGGCGAGCGTGGCGGCCGCGGCCTCGCGCTCGGCGACGACCGTGCGGACGGCGTCGAGCACACCCCGGTAGCCGGAGCAGCGGCAGAGGTTGCCGCTGACGGCCTGGCGGGTCTCCAGCTCCGTCGGGTCGTGGTTGCCCTCGAGCAGGTCGTGCAGGGTCATCGCCATGCCGGGCACGCAGAAGCCGCACTGCACGGCGCCGCAGGCGGCGAGCGCCCGCTGCACGTCGCAGGGCGTGCCGTCCCGGGCCAGTCCCTCGACGGTGCGGATCTCGGATCCGGCGGTGGTGGCGGCGGGCACCAGGCAGGAGGCGACGAGGCGTCCGTCGACCTGGACTGAGCACGCCCCGCACTCCCCCTGCGAGCAGCCGTCCTTGGCGCCGGCCAGGCCGAGGCGCTCGCGCAGCACGTAGAGCAGGGACTCGCCGATCCAGGCGTCGGTCACGGGCCGCTCGGCGCCGTTGACGCGCAGGACGTAGGAGACGTGCGGGTGCTCGCTGTCGACCTCGGTCGCCCGCGGCGCGGACGGATCGGCGGGCGGATCGGCGGGCGGCTCCCCGGCCGGCGGCTCCGGGGCGCCTCCGGCCTCCCCGGCGTCCGGCGCAGCCGGCTCCTCCGCCGCGCCCCCGGCGTCCGCGTCCTGTGCGGTCTCCGCGCCGGGCTCCGCCGGCCCGGCCGCCTGCGTCTCCCGGTCGTGCGCCTCCGGGACGGGCGCGGCCGCCGGC
>NZ_JBKJFM010000285.1:0-3262 GCF_046614825.1 Streptomyces nanhaiensis | reverse complement strand
GGCCGGCACGGCGCGTACGGGGCCGGGCCGCGGGCGGGCCGGCCTGTGGCGGCGCCTGCGCGGGCGCGTACGGCCCGGCTGACGCGGGATCGGCGCCGTGGCGGTACGGCGCTAGCGGGAGAGCGCGTCGCGCACGGCCTCCTCGCTGCGCCCCACCACCGCCGAGCCGTCGTCGGCGGTGATGATCGGCCGCTGGATCAGCCGCGGGTGCCCGGCCAGCGCGGCGATCCAGCGGTCCCGCTCGGCGGGCTCCTTCGGCCAGGACCTCAGGCCGAGCTCCTTGGCCTCGGCCTCCTGCGTCCGCGTGATGTCCCACGGCTCCAGACCGAGCCGCTCCAGCACCGCGCGCAGTTCGTCCTCGGTCGGCGGGTCGTCCAGATAGCGGCGGACGGTGTACTCGGCGCCCTCCGCGTCCAGCAGCTTCACCGCGCTGCGGCACTTCGAGCAGGCGGGATTGATCCAGATCTCCATGCGCCTCACGGTAGCGGCCGCGCGGCGGCGGCCGGGAGCAGGCGGTGTGGGGGACGCGGGCGTCAGACGAGCGGCGGAGAGAGGGCGTCCCCGGTCCGACAGCCGTCCGTTTCTCGGGCCGTGCCTCTGCCGGGAGGAGCGGCCCCCTCCCGCGCCGACCTGCGAGAACGCGCCCGTGGTCGGGCAACTCCGGGTGCTTGACGGACGGTTGGGGGCTTCCTATGGTCTCCTCGTTCTTCCGGAAGGGTTCCGGAAGGAACCTCCCGCGCTTCCCCCCACCGCGAGCCGGACCGGAGCGCTCCACGGCAAGGAGTGCCCGGAGCCGGCCGCGTACCAGGAAGGAACCCGAGTTGACCACGACAACGAGCACCACCACGGAGGCCGCCGCGCACCGCACGCGCCGCCCGGGCCGTCTGCGCCGCCTCGCGGCGCCCCTGCTGCTCGCCGCCGGTCTCTGCATGAGCTCCCTGGCCACGGCGGGGCCGGTCCAGGCCGTGGACAGCACCGTCATCACCTACACCCAGAGCGGCGGCCGGACCGTCTCGTTCACCTTCGACGACGGCCCCGACCCCACCCACACCCCCCGCCTGCTGGAGGTGCTGCGCAAGCACAACGTCAAGGCGACCTTCTGCCTGTGGGGCGACCACGTGCGGCAGTACCCGTACCTGGTGAGCCGGATCGCGGCCGACGGCCACCGGCTGTGCAACCACTCCATGGCCCACCAGGACATGGGCGGCTGGTCCCAGCAGCAGATACGCCAGAACCTGGAGCAGGTCAACAACGTGATCCGCCAGGCCGCTCCCGGCGCGCAGATCACCTACTTCCGTGCCCCGTACGGCAGTTGGGGACAGTCCCCGCAGGTGGCGGCCTCGATGGGGATGCAGCCGCTGGGCTGGCGGGCGGACATCGGCGACTGGCAGCCGCCGGGCACGGGCGAACTGGTCAACCGGATCATGCAGCGCGTCACGCCCGGGGCCGTGATGCTGATGCACGACGGCGGCGGCGACCGCGGCCAGACCGTCTCGGCCGTCGACCAGACCATTCCGCAGCTGAAGGCACAGGGCTACACGTTCGACCAGCCGGCCGTCCGCTGATCCCTGGCGGCACACGTCCGCGCGCACCCGGACGCACCGGCCCCGGCGGGAACTCCCGCCGGGGCCGGTGCCGTCGTGCCGTACGCGGCCGTGCCGTTCGTGTGCGTCAGACGACGGTGCAGGCGGCGCCGTCCAGGGTGAAGGAGGCCGGCTCGCCGGTGTCGCCGGTGTGGCTCGCCTGGAAGCCGATCTGCACGCTGGCCCCGGCCGCCAGGGTGGAGTTGTACGAGGCGGGCCTGGCGGTCACCGCACCGCTGTCCGGGCTGTAGCTCGCGCCCCAGCCGGCGACGATGGTCTGGCCCGCGGGCAGGCGGAAGGAGAGCGACCACCCGTTCAGCGGCGCGCCGCCGGTGTTGGTGACGGTGACGGACGCGGTCAGCCCGCTGTTCCAGGCGTTGGTGGTGTAGGCGACCCGGCAGGCCCCCGGCTCGGGTTCGGGCTCGGGGTCCGGACCCGGGTCGGGGTCCGTGGAGCCGGTGCCGTCCAGGCCGAAGAACGCGATGGCCCGCGCCGCCATGCCGCCGGTGGGCAGGGAGTGCCCGACCCCCTGGACGCTGACGGCCTCCACCGGGGCCTGGTCACCGGTGCCGCCGTAGCGGGTGCGGACCCAGTTCGACTGCGGCCGGTCGGTGTACGCGGGCGTCGGGCTCACCCCGTGGACGTCCGTCCACTGCTCGATCTGCTCGTTGAAGTTGGGGTAGCGCAGGGTGCCGTCCTCGGTGCCGTGCCAGATCTGCATCCGGGGCCGGGGACCGCTGTAGCCGGGGTACGCGCCGCGCGCCAGGTCGCCCCACTGCCGCGGCGTCCTGTCCACGGTGCCGTTCGCGCAGGCGCTGTTCCAGCCCGAGCCGTCGGTGGTGGCGAAGCAGGAGTGCGGCACGCCCGCGAAGGCCGCGCCCGCCTTGAACACGTCCGGGTAGTTGCCCACCAGGACGTTGGTCATCATCGCGCCCGAGGAGGCGCCGGTGACGTAGATCCGGTCCGGGTCGGCGTTCAGACGCTGCTGTACGTAGCCCACCATCGAGCGGATGCCCACCGGGTCGCTGCCCCCGTCGCGCCGCAGCGCCTGCGGGGAGGAGACGTCGAAGCAGTTGCCGCTGCGGGTCGCCGACGGGTAGACCACGACGAACCCGTACCGGTCGGCCAGCGAGGCGAACTCGGTGCCGGAGTGGAACGCCGGGCCGGAGCCGGTGCAGTAGTGCACCGCCACCAGCACCGGCGGACGCTCCTGGACGTTGTCGGGCACGTACAGGTGCATGCGCAGGTTGCTGGGGTTGCTGCCGAAGTTCGTCACCTCGGTCAGCGAGGCGGCGGAGGCCGGGGGCGCGGCCAGGGCCACGAGCAGGGCCGCCACCACGGGCAGCACACCTCCCAGCAGCGCCGTCAGGCGCGATCCGGCCGGGCGCCCTCTAGATCTCCGCGCCGCCGTGCGCACGGATCTGTCGGTCATCTCCGTCTCCTTCCTAGACTGCGGAACGTGAAGGGACTGCTGCTGCGGCTGTCCGCGCTGGACGCGGACGCCGCCACCGCCGTACGCGTGATCGCCCACTTCGAGGCGCTGCTCGGCGGCGGACTGGACCCGGTGACCCTGACGCGGTCCACCGCGGGACTGGCCGGGTGCGCGGCGGGGCTGGAACTGCCCGACGGCCGCGCGGCGCGGTTCGCCGCGGACGGCGCCGCCCTGGCGGGCGCGCCCG
>NZ_JBKJFM010000284.1:0-3320 GCF_046614825.1 Streptomyces nanhaiensis | reverse complement strand
GGCCGGATCAGGCGTCGGCCGCGCCGGACGCACGGCGGCGGCGCAGCATCAGCAGCCCGCCGCCCGCGGCGACGAGCGCCAGGGCTCCGCCGGCGATGTACGGGGTGGCCGAGCTGCCGCCGGTCTCGGCGAGGTTGCCGGTGGGCTTCTCGCCGGACGGCTCCGAACCGGTCTGCGGCTGCGGGTCGTTGCCCTTGCCGTCGGTGGAGCCGGCGGAACCGGCCGAGCCGCCGTCACCGCCGGTGGAGGCCCCGTCGGTGGAGCCCCCGGTGGCACCGCCGCTGCCGCTCGTGGAGCCCCCGTCGGCGGAGCCGCCACCGGCGGAACCGGTGGACCCGCCCTCGGTGGAGCCGCCGTCGCCGCCGGTGGAGCCGCCGGTGCCGCCGTTGGAACCGGTGGAGCCGCCGTTGTCACCGCCCTTGCCGCCGGGCGTCTCGCAGGCCGCCTCCACCAGCGTCACCCGGCCCTTGACCCCGGCCACGCCGAGGTCGGCCGGGTCCACCGCGATGTCCAGCTTCAGCGCGGTGGCGGCGGCCGTGCGGGAGGTGGTGACGGTCTCGGCCAGCTTCAGCTCGACCGTGCCCACCCCCTCCACCCGGACCGAGGTGGTGCCGTCGGCCTTCACCGCGACCTTCTTCCCGAGCACCGTCACGGTGCCGGGGATCTCGGAGTCGGCGGTCGGCCGGGCACCGGCCTCGCACACGGCGCGGGACGTGATCGCGTCGACCTTGACGAGGGAGAGCAGGGGCAGGCCGGGCACGTGCACCCGGGCCTTGAGCACGTTGGAGTAGCCCTCGGCCCGCTTCCCGTCGGCCGTCGCCCGGGCGGTGGCCGCGTCCGCGCGCAGCAGGGCGATCGGCCGGCTGTGCTCGGCCCCCTCGACCTTGACCCTGACGGTCGCCGCGGTCTTCTCGGTGTCCTCCGGAGCCCGTACCGCGTTGAGCTCGGCCCTCACCGGCACGTCGGCGTTTCCCTTGAGCAGGGAGACGTCCAGGTTCGCCCGGAGTACGGCCGCGCTCGCCGAGCCCTCCTCGCCGGCGGCGTTCGCGGGCGCGGCGGTGGCCCCCACCAGAGCGGCGGCGGCGAGCAGGCCGTAGACAGACTTGTTCACAGGTGAAACCCCCACGGATTGCATGACGTCACCGGCGGCCAATGGGGGACATCGCTCACACCGGTGACTGAGACCACGCCATTGTTGACCCACGTAGAGCGAAAGAGTGGCAACGCAGCGTTAGTTCACCCGAAAGAGTCACACCGGTCGCAGTTTTCGATTAGCGCATCATGGGTATCACACCGTCCCTCCACAGGGCGGGCATACGTCCTCCTCCGCCGCGGGCATCGCGCACGCCTCACCGCGCCTCACCCCACGGCACGCCCCCTGAGCAGAACCGCCCGCGGCGCGGCCAGCACCCGTACGTCGGCACGCGGATCCGCCTCGTACACCACCAGGTCCGCCTCGGCGCCCTCCTCCAGCCCTGGACGCCCCAGCCAGGCGCGGGCCGCCCAGGTGGTCGCCGACAGGGCGTCCACCGGCGGGATGCCCGCCGCCACCAGCTCCGCGACCTCGTCGGCGACCAGCCCGTGCGGCAGCGAGCCGCCGGCGTCCGTGCCGACGAAGACCGGGATGCCCGCGTCGTACGCCGCGCGCACGGTGTCGTAGCGGCGCTCGTGGAGCCGCCGCATGTGGTCGGCCCAGCGCGGGAACTTCTCCTCGCCGCCCTCGGCGAGCCGGGGGAAGGTGGCGATGTTGACCAGGGTGGGGACGATGGCGACGCCCCGCTCGGCGAAGAGCGGGATGGTCTCCTCGGTCAGGCCGGTGGCGTGCTCGACGCAGTCGATCCCCGCCTCCACCAGATCGCGCAGCGAGTCCTCGGCGAAGCAGTGGGCGGTGACCCGCGCGCCCTCCTCGTGGGCGGCGGCGATGGCGGCCTCCACCGCGCCGCGCGGCCAGCAGGGGGCCAGATCGCCCCGCTCGCGGTCTATCCAGTCACCGACGAGCTTGACCCAGCCGTCGCCGCGCCGTGCCTCGCGCCGCACATAGGCCGCCAGGTCCCCGGGCTCGATCTCGTGGGCGTAGTTGCGGATGTAGCGCCTGGTGCGTGCGATGTGGCGGCCGGCCCGGATGATGCGCGGCAGGTCCTCGCGGTCGTCGATCCACCGGGTGTCGGCGGCCGATCCCGCGTCCCGGATCAGCAGCGTCCCGGCGTCGCGGTCGGTGAGCGCCTGCTTCTCGCTGGTGGCGTCGTCGACGGCGCCGTGGGCGTCGAGCCCGACGTGGCAGTGCGCGTCCACCAGCCCGGGCAGCACCCAGCCCTCGACGGTGGCCGTCTCCAGCGGCCCGGTGGGCCGCTCGTAGGTGATCCGCCCGTCCACGACCCACATCTCGTCCCGGACGTCGTCGGGGCCGGGCCCGGTCAGGACCCGTCCCCGGATGTGGAAATTCCCGCGCTCGCTCATATGCCGCACTGTACGAGTCCCCTGCTACGCTCACGCAGCCGCAGGGGGTCGTGGCACATCACTTCACAGGATCCATCGAGCCCTGAGGAGGCCGCGTGGACGCCCCCACCGAAGAGTTCCACGCCTTCTTCGACCGGTACTACGCCGACCTGTCCCGCTTCGCCTACCTGCTGCTGGGAGACTCCGAGGGAGCCGACGACCTCGCCGCCGACGCGCTCGTCGCGGTGTGGCGCCGCTGGGACAGCGTGCGCGCCGACGGGCACCCGCTGGCGTACGCGCGCAGCGTGGTGGCCGGCATGGCCCGCACCCGGCAGCGCAGCCTGGTGCGCGAGCGCCGCCGGATCGCCCTGTTCTGGTCCCACCGGCCCGACCGCATCGACGACCCGGACGTGCCCGCGGTGCTGGACGTGCGCGACGCGCTCGCCCGGCTGCCGCTGCGCAAACGGGCATGTGTCGTACTGCGGCACGCCTTCGACCTGTCGGAGAAGGAGACCGCCCGCACCCTGGGCATCTCGGTCGGCACCGTCAAGAGCCAGACCTCGCGCGGCATCGCCGAACTGGAGCGGATGCTGGCGCCGGCCCGGACGGGGCCGGACCGCGCGTACGAGACCGTACGGGCGCTGCGCGCCGGGCCCGCGGGACGGAGCGGCTGGTGACCGATCGCCCCGATGTGGCCGCACGGCTCAGGGCGGCCGCCGACGGCCACCGGCCGGACCGGGCCCGCATGTGGGCCCGGGCGTCCGCGCGCCTTCCGGCCGGGTCCCGGCTGGAGGCCGGCCGTGCCCGCCCGCGCCCCCGCCGGGCCTGGCAGTTCCCCTGGCCCACCCTGACGTACGGCCGCGCGCACGGGCGCCCCCCCCCGC
>NZ_JBKJFM010000283.1:0-3325 GCF_046614825.1 Streptomyces nanhaiensis | reverse complement strand
GGGCGGCGGGCGGACCACGGTCACGGTGGAGCTGGGGGCGCCGGTGGAGGTCGTCCGTCCGCTCGGCGGCCGGGAGCGGGCGCGGGTGCTGCGCCTGTACGCCGACGACCCGCAGGCGGCGGTGGCCGCGCTGCGGGAGGGGCTCGGGAGCCGGGGCGGGGCCGGCTGACGGGCAGACCCTCGGTGGCCCGGCCGACTCGGCCGTCGCGCCGACCGCGCCGTACCGGGTGCGCCGGGTACGTCCCACTGACCGCGTCACACCGACCGCGTCTCGCCGCTGCGGTCGGCGTAGGCGTCGAGAAGGCGCCCCTCCAGCGCTGCCAGAACACGTCCGTGCAGGTCGTGCACCTGCGCGGCGTCCGACGGGCCGACGGAGGAGGCCATGGTGTCCAGGACCAGCTCCGCCGCCCGCCGGACCTCCGCCGCGTCGCTTTCGCCGCCCTCCTCGTACACCGCCGCGGCCAGGTCGCGGAGCATGCGCAGCAGGGCGGCGAGCACGGTGGGTTCGCCCGAGGAGTAGCGCCTGAGCTGCCCGCAGGCGAGGTCGAGGTAGTAGCGCAGGTCCCGGTCCGGCACGACCACCCGCACGACGCCGTCGTCGTCCTCGTGCGGGATGTCCCCCAGGCGGCGGCCCGCCAGCCGCACCAGCAGGTCGGCCATGTGGCCGACGGCGGTGCACGCGGTGACGGGGTCGTTGATCCCGGGGGACATCGCCTTGACCGCGATGTCCTCGAGCTGGCGGAAGCCGAAGGCCACGTCCTGGTCGGGGATCCGTTCGAAGCCGGTCTTCAGGGCCGCTTCGATCTCCTCGGCGGTGCCGTCGGCCCCGGGGTCGGGCATCCTGCCGCCGGGGGCGCGCGCCCACACCACCGCGACCGGGTTCCCCTCGACGATCAGGTCACCGGGACGGACGTCGACGCGGACGAAGGTGTCGCCGCGGCGAGCGCAGGCCACCAGCTCCCGGGCGTCGACCAGCCTCAGGAAGCCGCTGCGGCGGGCGCGCACCACCGCGCCGCGCGCCGGTTCCGGGTGCGTGGCCGGGGTGTCCCCGGTGTGCGGGGAGGGGCCGTCGCGAGCGGGATGGCACCTGCGGATCGCGTCGCCGGCCTCCTTGTGAGTGTCGAGCATCATGGAGTCCACCCGCAGCCTGCGGATGATGTGGTTGAGGAAGCCGAGCACGGCCGCCAGGGAAGCCACGCCGAGCACGGAGGCGAGGACCAGGGACACCACCGGCAGCGCCTCCCCCGACCTCATGAAGGACAGGGTGGCCAGCGCGAACACCAGGGTCGTGAGCAGCACCGTCAGAACGGCCTTGAGCACCGGGTCGTGGGCGTAGCGCCGCAGCAGCCGCGGGGAGAACTGCTGGGAGGCCAGTTGCAGCGTCACCACGGTGACACTGAGGGACAGGGTCGCCACCGTGACCGAGGAAGTGGCCACCACCTGGAGCATCGAGGAGGCCGCGTCGTGGCCGCCCGGCCAGAGGCCGGCCGGGCCGGTTCCGGGCCGCGGCCGGAACTGCTCCAGGAGGATCGCGGCGGCCAGAGCGGTGGCGCCGCCCGCGGTCGGCCACACCCACAGCGGTGAGCGGGAGGACGCCGCGCGGGCCTTCCGGTTGCGCTGGAAAGGGTTCACGCCGCGCCGGGTACCGCACCGGCCGGAACCGATGCCCCGGCCGGGGCGGCGGGGCGGCCGGGTGAGCGGGGCGCATACGCTGCTGTGGCGCTGGTGCGGAAGGACGCACTCCGGCGCATGTGCCGCCTGTGAGGAGAACCGCCGTGCTCGTACTGCTGCCGCCGTCCGAGGGGAAGGCCGCCGGGGCTTCCGGTCCCGCGCTCGATCCGGGAGCGCTGTCGCTGCCGGGGCTGACGGCAGCGCGGGAGGCGGTGCTGGCGGAGCTGGTGGGGCTGTGCTCGGCCGACGAGGACAAGGCGCGCGAGGTGCTGGGGCTGAGCGAGGGCCTGCGCGGCGAGGTGGCGAGGAACGCGGCGCTGTACGGGGCCCCGACGCGTCCCGCGGGCGAGGTCTACACCGGTGTGCTCTACGACGCGCTGGACCTGGGCACGCTGGGCGCGGCGGCGCGGGAGCGGGCCGGGCGGTGGCTGCTGGTGTTCTCGGGGCTGTGGGGTGCGGTGCGGATCGGCGACCCGATTCCGCCCTACCGCTGCTCGGGCGGGGTGCGGCTGCCCGCGCTGGGATCACTGGGCCGGTACTGGCGGGAGCCGCTGGAGTCGGTGCTTCCCGAGGCGGCCGGCGAGGGGCTGGTGCTGGACCTGCGGTCGGCGGCGTACGGGGCGATGTGGAAGCCGAAGGGCGAACTCGCCGGGCGGACGGCGACGGTGCGGGTGCTCCAGTCCAGGATCGTCGGCGGTGTGGAGAAGCGGTCGGTGGTCAGCCACTTCAACAAGGCCACCAAGGGGCGGATGGTCCGCGCGCTGCTGCGCGAGGGCCTTGAGCCGGGCGGCCCGGCGGAGCTGGCGGAGGCGCTGCGCGGCCTGGGGTACACGGTGGAGGCGGAGCCTCCGGCGAAGGGCGGGGCGCCGTGGCGGCTGGACGTGGTGGTCACCGAACTCTGACAGGGCTCGGGCCGGGCTCCGGCCGGGCTCCGGTTCGTTGCACGGTGCGCAACGGGCGTTGCGGTACGTGAGCGGGATGGGCAGGATGGCCGCCATGACAGCCGACCCCGTACCGTCCGTACTCGCTCTCGGCCCGGTGCTGCCGGTCGTCGTCCTCGACGGCGGGGCCGATCCGGCCGAGGCCGTACCACTGGTGCGGGCGCTGGTGGCGGGCGGGCTGCGCGCGGCCGAGATCACGCTGCGGACGGCGGACGCGCTGGAGGCGGTGCGCCGGGTCGCGGCGGAGGTGCCGCGGGCCGTGGTGGGCGCGGGCACGGTGCTCACCCCGCAGCAGGCGGCGGCGGCGCGGGACGCCGGCGCCCGCTTCCTGGTCAGCCCCGGCTGGACGGACCGGCTGCTGGCGGCGGCACGGGAGACGGGCGTGCCGCTGCTGCCGGGGGTCTGCACCGCCTCGGAGGTCATGGCGCTGCTGGAGCGCGGGGTGACGGAGATGAAGTTCTTCCCGGCCCGCGCGGCGGGCGGCCCGGCGTATCTTCAGGCGCTGGCCTCACCGCTGCCCCGGGCCCGGTTCTGTCCGACGGGCGGCATCGGGCCGGATTCGGCGGCGGACTATCTGGCACTGTCCAACGTGCCGTGCGTGGGCGGCAGTTGGATGCTGCCGCCGGACGCGGTGCGGGCGCGGGACTGGGGCCGGGTCGAGCGCCTGGCCCGCGAGGCCGCCCGGCTGGGCGCCGCCGCGGGCACCGGCGCCG
>NZ_JBKJFM010000282.1:0-3383 GCF_046614825.1 Streptomyces nanhaiensis | reverse complement strand
GGTCTGCGGCTGATGTTTCCACTCATCGTCGAGTCTCTTTCCTGGTCGTGCGTTTCCGCGTGGGTGTTCGTGGGTCGGGGGTTGCGGGTGTCCTGGGGATGGGGGCGGACCGTGCGGGGTGCGCGGGGACGAGGGCGCGGCCCGGGGCGGGGGGACGGGCACGGGGGGCGGCGCCCGTTCGCGCCCCGCGGCGGCGCGGTGGATGCTGGAAGGAGCCCCGCGCGCCGCCGAGAGCGGCAGTCGGCCTGCGAAATAGACAGCGATCCTCGCAAAAATTGACCCTTTGCAAGGCTGGACAGGGAGAAACCCTTCATTAAACTGGCCGAGCTGCGGCCGCTCGACCGCATCCGACATTTACCCCGTGTACCGGTGCGGTGGGGTGGGCCCCGGTCCATTCCGCAACCATGACACCCCCATGAGACAAGGACCGTGATCGACGTGAAGGTCGGCATCCCCCGCGAAGTCAAGAACAACGAGTTCCGCGTGGCCATCACCCCGGCCGGTGTGCACGAGCTCGTACGCAACGGGCACCGGGTCTACGTGGAGCGGAGCGCCGGCGAGGGCTCCTCCATCCCCGACCGGGAGTACACCGAGGCCGGCGCCGTCATCCTGGACGGCGCCGACGAGGTGTGGGCCACCGCCGAGCTGCTGCTGAAGGTCAAGGAGCCGGTCGCCGAGGAGTACCACCGGCTGCGCAAGGACCAGACGCTGTTCACCTACCTCCACCTGGCCGCGTCCCGGGAGTGCACCGACGCGCTGCTGCGCTCGGGCACCACCGCCATCGCCTACGAGACGGTGGAGACCGCCGACCGCGCGCTGCCGCTGCTGGCGCCGATGTCGGAGGTGGCGGGCCGGATCGCCCCGCAGGTGGGCGCGTACCACCTGATGCGCTCGGCCGGCGGCCGCGGAGTGCTGCCCGGCGGCGTGCCGGGCGTCGCGCCGAGCCGGGCCGTGGTCATAGGCGGCGGCGTCTCGGGCTGGAACGCCACCCAGATCGCCGTCGGCATGGGCTTCCACGTCACCCTGCTCGACAAGGACGTGCGCAAGCTGCGCGAGGCCGACCGGATCTTCGGCACCCGGGTGCGGACGGTCACCTCCAACGCCTACGAGCTGGAGAAGGCCGTCCTCGACGCCGACCTGGTCGTCGGCGCGGTGCTGATCCCGGGCGCCAAGGCGCCGAAGCTGGTCACCAACGAGCTGGTGTCGCGGATGAAGCCGGGCAGCGTGCTGGTCGACATCGCGATCGACCAGGGCGGCTGCTTCGAGGACTCGCGCCCCACCACCCACGCGGAGCCGACCTTCACCGTCCACGACTCGGTCTTCTACTGCGTCGCCAACATGCCCGGCGCGGTGCCGAGCACCTCGACGTACGCGCTGACCAACGCCACGCTGCCGTACATCGTCGAGCTGGCCAACCGCGGCTGGCGCGACGCCCTGCGCCGCGACCCCGCGCTCGCCAGGGGCCTGAACGTCCACGACGGCGAGGTGACCTACGGCCCGGTCGCCGAGGCGCACGGGCTGCCGGTGCGCGAGCCGGCCGCGCTGCTCGGCTGACGGGCCGGGCCGCCGGGCCGCCGGACGGTCGCCGACGGAGTAGACAAGTCGTCATATGAAGCGCCGGTGGCGGTCAACGGCGCGCGTCAGCATCACCCGTCAACACCGGTACGGCCGTTCCGCCGGCCGGAGCCCGGACCCTCCGGGCTCCGGCCGGCGGTTTCCCGTACGCGGCGGGGGGTTGACCTCAGGGTGGATCCGGTGCCGGGCCGACGCGGCGTCAACTCGCCGCGATCGTAGCGCTTCGTCCCTTTCGCGCCCCCGGAAGACCTCGTCCGCGCGGCTGTTACGCCCTTGACAGACGGGTACATGGTTGCCGACACATCCGGCCGTCTACGGCGGATTGTGTTGCTGTGGACGGCCGACACGCCATAGAGTCGCCAATCATCGGCATGGTGCCACGCTGACCTGTCTAGAAGTTTCCTGGTCACCAAGGAGGTAGGACGACTTGTGAATGAGTCGACATTTACTCCCCCGGGTGGTCGACCAGGAATGCCTTCGCGGGGCGAAGCCCCCTCGGGACTCAAGGCCGTCGGCTCCGTCGCTGTCCAGACTTTCGCAGCCCACCAGAACCAGGCGAGCATGACAGCCCATCAGAGCATGGACGGCCACCGAGCGAACGCCATGGCCGCCGACCGCAGGGGCGGCGGGACCGGCCGGCCGGCCGACCACGCGGACCCCCACTACGAGGAACTCCCCGAGGGGCACTTCTACGACCCCGACGCGGAGTACGAACCCGACCCCGAGTACGCGGCCACCCTCGCACCCGACGCCGCCCGCCAGCGCCGTGAGCGCATCGGGCCCACGGGCCGGCCGCTGCCGTACTTCCCGATCCCCGGCCCGGTCACCGAGCACGGCCCGGCGAAGATCATCGCGATGTGCAACCAGAAGGGCGGGGTGGGCAAGACCACCTCGACCATCAACCTGGGCGCCGCGCTCGCCGAGTACGGCCGCCGGGTGCTGCTGGTGGACTTCGACCCCCAGGGCGCCCTCTCCGTCGGCCTCGGCGTCAACCCGATGGAGCTGGACCTGACCGTCTACAACCTGCTCATGGAGCGGGGCATGTCGGCGGACGAGGTGCTGCTGAAGACGGCCGTGGCGGGCATGGACCTGCTGCCCAGCAACATCGACCTGTCCGCGGCCGAGGTCCAGCTCGTCAGCGAGGTCGCCCGCGAGTCCACGCTCCAGCGCGCCCTGGCGCCGCTGCTGCCCGACTACGACTTCATCGTCATCGACTGCCAGCCCTCCCTCGGCCTGCTCACCGTCAACGCGCTGACCGCCGCGCACAAGGTGATCGTGCCGCTGGAGTGCGAGTTCTTCGCGCTGCGCGGGGTGGCGCTGCTGACCGAGACGATCGAGAAGGTCCAGGAGCGGCTCAACCCGGAACTGGAGCTCGACGGCATCCTGGCGACGATGTACGACTCGCGCACCGTGCACAGCAGGGAGGTGCTCGCGCGCGTGGTCGAGGCGTTCGACGACAACGTGTACCACACCGTCATCGGGCGCACGGTCCGCTTCCCGGAGACCACGGTCGCCGGCGAGCCGATCACCACCTACGCCTCCAACTCCGTCGGCGCCGCCGCCTACCGCCAACTCGCCAGGGAGGTGCTCGCCCGGTGCCACGCCGAGTGAGTCTCCCGGCAGCCGACGAACTGTTCCGTTCCACCGGAGGGTCCCCGGTCCAGCCGTCGACCCCCCAGCAGCACACCGGCGGCGACGCCTCCGCCGCCTCCCGGCTCCCCGCCCCGGCGGGCGAGCAGGGCGTCGCGGGCGAGCACGCCCCGGCGGACGACGGCGACGGCCCGGACCGCACGGCGGCGGGCGCCGCC
>NZ_JBKJFM010000281.1:0-3447 GCF_046614825.1 Streptomyces nanhaiensis | reverse complement strand
GCCCCCGGGGTCCCCGGGGTCTCCGGGGGCCGCGCACCCTCCGGAGGCCTCCCCGCCGGTCAGCGGCAGCAGCAGGACGGTGCCGCCCTCGCGGGCGGCGGCCAGTCCGCGCCGGGTGGCGGCCAGGTGGGAGGCGGCCGACCACAGCCGCTGCCGGTCGGTGGTCTCCCGCCGCCCCGTGCCGCCGTCGGTGTCCAGCCGGGCGGCGAGGACGACGTGCGGGACGTCGAGGTCGGCTCCGAGGCGGGCGGCGCGCTCGCGCAGCAGCCGGGGGTCGCGGTCGGCGGCGTCCAGCAGGTCGTCCAGGAGTTCGCCGCGCACCCTCTGCTCGGCCTCGCCCGCCGAGCG
Organism: Streptomyces nanhaiensis; assembly: GCF_046614825.1. Classification (NCBI taxonomy): domain Bacteria; kingdom Bacillati; phylum Actinomycetota; class Actinomycetes; order Kitasatosporales; family Streptomycetaceae; genus Streptomyces; species Streptomyces nanhaiensis. Next base: position 3,099 of record NZ_JBKJFM010000281.1, on the reverse strand, counting down.
GCGGGCGAGCAGCAGCAGCGAGGTGACCATGGCGGCGCGTTCGAGGGTGCGCTGGTCCATGGGGTCGAGTTCGGGGTGGCCGCGCAGCACCAGCGCGCCCAGCAGTTCGCCGCCCGCGGAGACGGCCGCCACCCAGGCGTCGCCGTCGCGCACCGCGTGGCCGTCGCGGCGGGAGCGCTCCACGGCCCGGGCGGGCGCGCTCCCGCCCTCTTCGGAGATCTCCGCGAACTCCACACCGCCGTCGAGGACTTCGGAGACGGCGGCGGCCACGTCGCCCACGCCTCCGCCGCGCAGGACCAGTTCGGTGAGCCGGTCGTGGACTTCCGAGGAGCGTTCGATGGCGGCGCTCCGGTCGCGGATGATGGCGTTGGCGGCCTCCAGTTCGGCCATCGCCTCGCGGGTCTCGGCCAGCAGCCGGGCGGTGTCGATGGCGACGGCCGCGTGGGCGGCGAAGGAGGCCAGCAGCGCGACCTGCTCGCGGTCGAAGACGCGGGGGCGGCGGTCGGCCGCGAAGAGCACGCCGATCACCTCGCGCCCGAGCATCAGCGGCACCCCGAGGATCGCCACCAGGCCCTCGTCGCTGACCCCGGAGTCGATGTTGCGGGTGTGCAGGAAGCGCTCGTCGCGCATGTAGTCGTCGGTGACGTAGGGGCGGGCGGTCTGGGCGACCAGTCCGCCCAGCCCCTCCCCCATGCCCAGGCGGAGCTGCTGGAAGCGGGCGGAGACCGACCCCTCGGTGACGCGCATGTAGGTGTCGCCGGCCTCGGGGTCGTTGATGGTCATGTAGGCGACCTCGGTTCCCAGCAGGGAACGGGCGCGCTGGACGATGGCGCGCAGCACGTCGTCCAGCTCCCGCACCCCCGCCAGGTCGTGCGCGGTGGCGAACAGCGCCGTCAGCTCCGCCTCGCGCCTGCGGCGCCCCTCCAGTTCGGAGCGCACCCGCAGGGCCAGCAGCCGGGCGCGGTCCGCCGCGGGGGAGCCGTCCGGCCGGCCGAGCCGCTCGTACTCCTCGGCGGGCGCGCCGCGGGCGAGGAGTTCCAGGAACGCCAGTGGTACGGATTCGGCGGCCGGTCGGGCGGCGGGCGCGGCGGCGGGCTCGGCGGCGTGGTGCTCGGACATGGGCACAGGGATACCTGCCGGTGGTACGGGCGCGCCAGGGTCGGTGCGCGGGCGTGTGCGCCGGGCGCGCCGGGGGTACGGGTCGGTTGCGCCAGGGGTGCGCCGGCGCGCGGGTCAGTGCGCCGTCCAGCCGCCGTCCATCACCAGGGACGCGCCGGTGACGAAGGATGCCTGCGGGCCGCAGAGGTAGGCGACGGCCTCGGCGACCTCCTCCGGTTCGATCAGCCGCTTGACGGCGGCGTCGGCGAGCATGACCTCGGAGACCACGCGGTCGGCGGGGATGCCGTGCGCCTCGGACTGGTCCGCGATCTGCCGCTCCACCAGCGGGGTGCGCACATAGGCGGGGTTGACGCAGTTGGACGTGACGCCGTGCGCGGCCCCCTCCAGGGCGACGACCTTGGACAGCCCCTCCAGGCCGTGCTTGGCGCTGACGTACGCGGACTTGTAGGCGGAGGCGCGCAGCCCGTGGACCGAGGAGATGTTGACGATCCGTCCCCACCCCCGGTCGTACATGTGCGGCAGGGCGCCGCGCACCAGCCGGAAGGGTGCCTCCAGCATCACGGTCAGCACGGTGCGGAAGACGTCCGGCGGGAAGTCCTGTATGGGGCGGACCAGTTGGAGACCGGCGTTGTTGACCAGCACATCGGTGCCGGTGGCGGCCCGCTCGGCGGCGTCGAGGTCGGTGAGGTCGAGGTGGACCTGCTTCAGGGCGCCGGGCAGACCCTCCGCCCGCTCGGCCAGCCTCCGCAGTCCTTCGGCGTCCCGGTCCACCGCGCGGACCTCGGCGCCCGCGGCGGCCAGCCGCAGGGCGCAGGCCCTGCCGATGCCTCCGGCCGCGCCGGTGACCAGGGCGGTGCGCCCGGCGAGGTCGAGCGGCACGGCCGGGGCGCTCGGGGCCGGGCCGGGGGCGGGGGACGGGGGGACGGTACGCGGGGTTCGCGGCGCGGTCATGGCCAGCACCCTAGGCAGCGGGCGCTTCCCCACCGATGTGCGTCGCACCCATACTTCACTCCCCCGTGGTGGTCTGGAACCACGTGGGTCCGTCGTTCCCCGCCCGCTCGATGCGCGTCAGCGCGAACTCCTCCAGCGGGGGCAGTTCGTCCGGCCCGAACCACCCCACCTCCAGGGACTCCTCGTCGTTGACCCGCGCCCGGCCGCCCGCCGCGCGGCAGCGGAAGGACATGTCCACGAACTGGCAGACGTCGCCGTTGGGGTAGCGGACCGGGGCCAGCGTCTGCACCAGCACCAGCCGCTCGGGCACGGCCCGCACCGCGGTCTCCTCGTACACCTCGCGCACCACGGTGTCGGCGGGCTGCTCGCCGGGCTCGGGGATGCCTCCGATGATCGACCAGTGGCCGGTGTCGGCCCGCCGTACGAGCAGGACGCGGCCCTCGTCGTCGAAGACGACGGCGCTGGTGCCGGGCAGGAAGAGCAGTTGCCGCCCCACGCCGGTGCGCAGTTCGCGGATGAAGTCGGGAGTCGCCATACCGCGAGCCTACGGACCCCTCTCCGCAGGCCGCGGGCGGCCTCGCGGGGACGGGGCGGCCCCGTTGCCGCCGGGGCGTATCCCGGTGTCGGCCCCAGGGGCTACGGTGTCCCCCACGTCACGGCCCGTGGCCGACGCGTCCGGAAGACCTCCGGGCCCGGCGCGGCGGCCGTATGTCTCGGGGGGTCGCAGACGATGGCTTCACCGGCGCTCGGACCGCTGTCCGCCGCACCGGAGCGAAGCGGCGTGCCGGATGTCGCCGGTGCCGCGGTGCTGGGCTGCTGCGCCGGCTGGGTGCTGCTGTGCGCGGCCGGGCGGGACGCCCGGCCGGAGGGGGTGCTGCTGGCGGTGCTGGCGGTCGCCGCCGGGTACGCCGGGCCGGTGGACGGTGCGCACGGAGGAGGTCGGGTGCCAGGGGTCGCCGTGCGGGCCGAGGTCGTGCAGCAGGCCTGCCTCCAGCAGCGCCGCGACGGCGGGTCGGTGCCGCACCTCGC
>NZ_JBKJFM010000280.1:0-3450 GCF_046614825.1 Streptomyces nanhaiensis | reverse complement strand
CGGGCACGCCCAGCGCGTCGCGGTACCCGTCCCGCCGGGCGGGCGGGCCATCGGGCCGGTGCGGTCCAGCGGCGCCGCGGTGTTGACGCCGCACAGGACGAGACGGGTGCGCAGCAGGGGGGCCGCGCCGGGGTCGGCCGCCGCCGACCGCGCCAGCTCCACCGCCTCCCGGGCCTCGTCGTCGTAGACGACCAGGGCGCTGGGAGCCGTCCAGCGCAGGCTCCACCCCGCCCGTCCGGCGCCCGTGAGCCCCTGGCCCACCAGGGTCTCGAGCGCCTGCTCCGGCGAGCCCGGCAGGCCCCACTGGTCCGTGCCCCAGCCCGTGTCGTGCAGCGCCCCGGCCAGCTCGGCGCCGCGCCCGGCCTCCAGCAGCCCCAGGACGGCGTCCACGGTGGGCTCCGGCGGGACGTCCGCCCGGGAGAGCCGGGCGAGGGGACCGCGCAGGTCCTCGACGGCCTGCACCATCTGCGCCTCGGCCGCGTCGTCCAGCCACTCCTGCCACGGCTGTCCGAGCCTGCGGGGCCCCGACGGCGGCAGGAGCGGGCGCAGCAGGGAGCCCCACACCCCGTCGGGGAGCCGGACGCCGGCCTCCACCGCCCGTCCCGCCTCCGGAGCGGACGGGGCGGCCCGTTCGTGGGCGGGGGTGCCCCGGTCGCGGGCGAGTGCGGCCAGACGGCGGCTCAGCGGCGGATGGGAGTCCAGCCGGGAACGGGGCGGCTCCGGCATCCTGCGCCGCCACTCCTGAAGTGCCTCGGCGTAGCCGGGGTCGGCCAGCATCTCGGCGAAGGGGCGCAGCGGGTCGTCGGGCGTCAGCCCGCGCCCGGCCATGGGGTCCAGCAGCCGGGCCCGGTAGTCGGCCCAGGCCGCGCCGACGGCGTGGACGGCGGTCAGGGCGGACGCCGTGGCCTCCCGTCCCACGAGGGCCGCCGCGGCCGCGTCCGCCTGGAACTCCTGGCGCCGCCGCACGCCGAAGGTGACGGCGTCGAACAGCCACGCGTACACCGCCAGCACCCAGCCCTGGAAACCCGAGTAGCCCGCCGTCAGGGCGTTGCCCCGCGCCGCCTCGGCGATGCCGGTGCGCGCCGTGTGCAGGGCGGCCGAGCCCCGGTAGGCGGTGGCCGCGAACCGGGTGTCCCGGCGCGCGTAGTGGCCCAGTTCGTGGCAGAGGACCGCCCGCAGCTCCTCCCCGCTCAGCCCCGCCAGCAGCGGTACGCCGATCTCCATGCGCCGGGCGGTCACCCCGGCGCCGAAACGGGTGTCCTCGCTGACGGAGGCGTTGGCCTCCAGCGTCAGCCGGATCTCGGTCGGCTCGGGCGCGCCGACCGCACGCGCCAGGCCGGTGACCGTCTCCCACAGCTGCGGGGCCTGCCGCCGGGTGACCGCCCGGCCCTCGCGGGCGGCCGGGGCCCGCCCGCCGGAGAACAGTCCGCGCAGCACCGCCAGCACGGCCGGCAGGCCGAAGACGACGGCGTACAGCGGCGCAGGCGAGGTCATGCGGGTGCCGTCGACCAGCAGCACCCACAGCACAACGGCCGCCAGGGCCGCGTAGCCGAGCACCAGCGCCCACGACACCGCGTAGAAGCCCCCCAGCAGAACGAGTGCCAGCGCGGTCCGCGCCCAGGCCCCCAGCGTCGCACGCATCCCCGTCCGTCCCCCTTTCCCCGTACGGCCGCCCCGCGCGGTCCTCCCGCACCGTCCCGCCGTCGCACGGCCCTCGCTGCCATCGTCCCCGCCGGCGGCGGGGTGGAAGCCGGAAGCGCGCCACCGGCGGTGCGGGCCGCCGGAGCCGTGGTCCCCGGGCGAAGCTCCGGCCACCTGCGCGCCCGGCGTCCGGGCCGCCCACGCCCGCGGCGTGCCGCCGCCGCGCGGAATCGTCCTGAAACAGTCCCCTGCGCGCCGCCTGTGCGGGCACTCCGTTCACGGACGGCGAGCGGACGCCGGAGGGCGGGAGGAGATGGGACCGGTGCCGCACCATGCGGCCGGCAGGTACCAGCCGCCCGCGGACGTGCCGTCCGTGCTCGTCCTCATGCCGGTCCTCGGCGCGGTCGCGGTGGCGCCGGCCCTGTTCTTCAGGGGCCGGCGGTGACCGGCGGAAGGAGAGGGCCGCGGGAGGAGAGAGCCGCGGGAGGAGGCCGGGACGGGCGCGGGGTCCGTTTGCGGAAGTCGCCGCCGGGAAGCCGGTTCCTCGGTCAACGCGCTTTGCGCGCAACCCTGTTGAAAAGTTCCCGATCGAGCGCGGGGGAGCGGGTCTCCATGACGGCGCCCCGTGCGGGCGGAGCGAGCGGAATCCCACGGCGGAAGCGGCCCGTTCGCCTCTCCGCCCACCCGACCGAAAGGACGCCGCAGTGGCTTCGTACTCCTCACCCCAGGGCTGTCCCGGCGCTCCGGGACCGGCCGGGCGGCCGCCCCGCAACGGGCTGGGCATCGCCGCCCTCGTGGTCGGCGTGATCGGCCTGCTGCTGTTCTGGACCCTCGTCGGCGGTGTGCTGCTGGGCATCGCGGCCATCGTGCTGGGCGTCGTCGGCTACCGCCGCGTCAAGAAGGGCGAGGCGACCAACGGCGCGATGGCCCTGATCGGCGCCATCGCGGGTGCCATCGCGCTGGTGGCGTCCGTCGCCGTCATCGCCGCCGGGGTGTCGTTCCTGAACTCCGAGGAGTTCGGCAACCTGGACGAGTGCCTGCGGAACGCCGGCAGCGCGGCCGAGGAGCGGCAGTGCGAGCGGGACTTCCGCGACGAGCTGGAGCGGCGCTGAGCCGGGCGCGCACGGCACGCCCGTCACGCACGTCACGCCGGACGTACCGGCCACGGCTGTCGCGGAAGGTGAGGGTCCCCTGACCTTCCGCGACAGCCGTACCCGTCACACCGGTGTGACGGGCCAGCCGGTGGTGATCAGGTACTGGCCGAAGAGGTAACCCGCCATGATCGCCACCTCCTGACCGGGGAGGACGTGCCCGGCGGCCTGGAGGCCGATCAGCAGGTCGGAACCGAGGAAGGCCAGCGCGCCCGTGCCCGCGCGGGCGCCGGTGCCCAGGGCGGTGACGGCCATGGCCGTCAGGGCGAGGCTGTAGCCCGCCACCGGCGCGCGCAGCCGCTTGTCCAGTCCCGGGGCGATGGCGGCGTTGGCCGCGGCCCAGCCGGCCAGGCCCGCGGCCGCGATCCAGGGACGGCGGCGCAGTCCCCTCAGCGCGCCCTGGCGCAGGTAGCCGGCCGTGTAGCTGACCTGGGTGCCAAGGAAGGCGGCCATGCCCAGGAGGAAGGCGGGCTCGTACTCGTCCGCGAGCAGTGCGGTGTCACCGGCCGTGGCGCAGGCCAGCCCGGCCAGCAGGGTCCTCGGTACGGGGGCGTCCGCCGTCTCGCGGCGGCGCAGCGCGTGGGCGGCCAGCGCCGGCATCAGCAGCGCGTCTCGGCCGCGCACCGCGCGTCCGGTGGCCCGCATGACTGCGGCCGCC
>NZ_JBKJFM010000027.1:0-48397 GCF_046614825.1 Streptomyces nanhaiensis | reverse complement strand
GCACCGGCCCGGCGTGCCCCACCCCGCCGGAGGCCGGAGGGCGCCGCGCCGGAGGGCCGGGGCCCGGACGCGCCCGGCACGCCGTCCGGCACGCCCTTCCGCGTCCGCACGGCGGGACGCGCACGTGCGCACGCACGCACGGGCACGCAAAGGCCCCCGGCGCGCACCGAAGGGGGCGGTGCGCGCCGGGGGCCGGCGGCGCGGGCGTACGCGTGTCCCGCCGTACGCCCGCGCCGGACGGCGGGCCGGCTCAGCCGTTCCGCGCCCCCGCCCGCACGGGCTCGCTCTCCGCGCCGCGCGCGGCGGGCGCCGGGTCCCAGCACTCCACCCCGGTCAGGTCGGGCAGGCGGTCGCGGGTGAAGACGGGGTCCAGACCCGCGCGGCGCTGGGCGAGGTAGTCCTCCATCAGCCGGAAGGCGATCACCGACAGCGGCAGGATCGCCAGCAGGTTGACCAGGGCCATGGCGCCCATGGTGACGTCGGCGAGGCTCCACACCACGCTCAGCGAGCCCAGCGCGCCCAGGAAGGCGGCGGCCAGGACGAGCCCCCGGTAGCCGAGCATGACCGAGCGGCGGCGGGTGATGAACTCGATGTTGGACTCGCCGTAGTAGTAGTTGCCGATCATCGAGCTGAAGGCGAGCAGGAAGACCACCAGCGTCAGCAGATGGCCGGCCCAGCCGCCCAGGGTCTCCTGCAGCGCGGACTGCGTGAGGTCGGCGCCCTGGCGCCCGGAGAGCTCCGGGTTGGCGGAGAGGATGACGAAGGCGGTCATCGTGCAGACCACCAGGGTGTCGAAGAAGACGCCCAGGGTCTGCACCAGGCCCTGCTTGACCGGGTGGGAGGTCTCGGCCGCGGCGGCGGCGTTCGGGGCGGAGCCCAGACCGGCCTCGTTGGAGAACATGCCGCGGCGCACGCCCTGCTGGATCGCCGCGCCGATGCCGCCTCCGGCGACCTCGCGCAGCCCGAAGGCGCCGCCGACGATGTCGGCGAGGACGCGCGGCACCTCGGAGACGTTGAGCACCACGACGGCCAGTCCCACCAGCAGGTACACCACGGCCATCACGGGGACGAGCACCTTGGTGACCGAGGCGATCCTGCGCACTCCGCCGAAGACGGCCAGGCCGAGCAGCACGGCGAGGGCGGCGCCGACGGCCGGGGCGACCCAGTCGGAGCCGCCGTCACCGCCCGTGCCCAGCGATCCGGCGGTGACCGAGGCGATCGTGTTGGACTGCACGGCCGTGAACACGAGCCCGAAGGTCAGGGTGATGATCACGGCGAACAGCACGCCGAGCCAGCGCCTGCCCAGGCCGCGCTGCATGTAGTACGCGGGACCGCCTCTGTAGGCGCCCTCGCCGCCCCTGCCGCGGTCGCGCACCTTGTAGAGCTGGGCGAGGGTGGACTCCACGAACGCGGAGGCGCCGCCGACCAGCGCCATCACCCACATCCAGAAGACCGCGCCGGGCCCTCCCACGGTGATGGCCGCCGCGACGCCGGCGATGTTGCCGGTGCCGATCCGGGCGGCGGCGGAGATGGTGAAGGCCCCGAACGGGGAGACCGGCTTCCTGCCGTCGGCCCCGGCGCGGGGCTGCTCCCCGACCGTTCTGAGGATCTCCGGCAGGAGCCGGATCTGCAGGGCCCGGGAGCGGATGGTGAAGTACAGACCCGCCACAGCCACCAGGGGGATCAGCAGATAGGTCCAGAAGTGATCGTTGATCTCGACGATCACGGTTTCGAGCGTGCTCATCGCGTCGTTGCCGTCCAGGAGTCGTGTGGGGTGGTTTCGGCTCTGGAAACAGAGTGGAAGCACCGCGGGAGGGGATCGCCCGTACGCGGCCCCCGGGAGGCTATCCGGTGCGCCGCCTGCCGGTCAGGCCGCGACACGGTGCCAAATCTCACATCCTGGACATAGTGAGAGGGCGGCACCCCTCGGGGTGCCGCCCTCGTCACCGTGCGCGCGGTGCGCGCCCGGTGGGAACCGCCGATCCGCCGGGCGGATCAGAAGTCCATGCCACCGCCCATGCCGGCGGCGGCGGCGTCGGCGCCGGCCGCGGCCTTCTCCGGCTTGTCGGCGATGACGGCCTCGGTGGTGAGGAAGAGCGCCGCGATGGAGGCGGCGTTCTGCAGCGCGGAGCGGGTGACCTTGGCCGGGTCGATGATGCCCTCGGCGATCATGTCCACGTACTCACCGGTCGCGGCGTTCAGACCGTGGCCCGGGGTCAGGTTGCGCACCTTCTCCACGATGACGCCGCCCTCGAGGCCGGCGTTGACCGCGATCTGCTTCAGCGGGGCCTCCAGAGCGGCCTTGACCGCGGCGGCGCCGGTGGCCTCGTCGCCGTCGAGCTCCAGCTTCTCGAAGACCGCGGAGGCCTGCAGCAGGGCCACGCCACCGCCGGCGACGATGCCCTCCTCGACGGCCGCCTTGGCGTTGCGCACCGCGTCCTCGATGCGGTGCTTGCGCTCCTTCAGCTCCACCTCGGTGGCGGCGCCGGCCTTGATGACGGCCACGCCGCCGGCCAGCTTCGCCAGACGCTCCTGGAGCTTCTCGCGGTCGTAGTCGGAGTCGGAGTTCTCGATCTCGGCGCGGATCTGGTTCACCCGGCCGTTGACCTGCTCGCTGTCACCGGCACCGTCGACGATGGTGGTCTCGTCCTTGGTGATGACGACCTTGCGGGCGCGGCCCAGCAGCTCCAGACCGGCGTTCTCCAGCTTGAGGCCGACCTCCTCGGAGATGACCTGGCCGCCGGTGAGGATGGCGATGTCGCCGAGCATGGCCTTGCGGCGGTCGCCGAAGCCCGGGGCCTTGACGGCGACGGACTTGAAGGTGCCGCGGATCTTGTTGACGACCAGGGTCGACAGGGCCTCGCCCTCGACGTCCTCGGCGATGATCAGCAGCGGCTTGCCGGCCTGCATGACCTTCTCCAGCAGCGGGAGCAGGTCCTTGACGGCGCTGATCTTGGAGTTGGCGATCAGGATGTAGGGGTCCTCCAGGACCGCCTCCATCCGCTCCATGTCGGTGGCGAAGTAGGCGGAGATGTAGCCCTTGTCGAAGCGCATGCCCTCGGTGAGCTCGAGCTCCAGACCGAAGGTCTGCGACTCCTCGACGGTGATGACGCCTTCCTTGCCGACCTTGTCCATGGCCTCGGCGATCAGCTCGCCGATCTGGGTGTCGGCGGCGGAGATGGAGGCGGTCGAGGCGATCTGCTCCTTGGTCTCCACCTCCTTGGCCTGCTCCAGCAGGGCGGCGGAGACGGCCTCGGTGGCCTTCTCGATGCCGCGCTTGAGGGCCATCGGGTTGGCGCCGGCGGCGACGTTGCGCAGACCCTCGCGGACCAGCGCCTGGGCCAGGACGGTCGCGGTGGTCGTACCGTCACCGGCGACGTCGTCGGTCTTCTTCGCGACCTCCTTGACCAGCTCGGCGCCGATCTTCTCGTACGGGTCCTCGAGCTCGATCTCCTTGGCGATGGAGACACCATCGTTGGTGATCGTGGGGGCGCCCCACTTCTTCTCAAGGACGACGTTGCGGCCCTTGGGGCCGAGCGTGACCTTGACGGCGTCGGCGAGCTGGTTCATCCCGCGCTCGAGGCCGCGCCGCGCCTCCTCGTCGAACGCGATGATCTTGGCCATGTGAAGTGGTCCTCCCTGGGGTTCCCCATGCCGAAGGCCAGGGGCGGGTTGGGATGTCTCCGGACCGCTCTGGCGCCCGCGACGGACGGCCCACCGGCCCGGCGGTTCCTTGCTCCACCGGGCTTGCGGACCTCACCGAACCGGTCCTTGCTTTGTCACTCTCACCTTCAGAGTGCTAACGCCAATGATTAGCACTCGACCCCTCCGAGTGCAAGCGCGTCAGGGGTTCCGCGCGCCCGTACTCCCGGGTACGGGACGGACGCGGGGGGCGCGGGCGGGCCTCGGGCGCGCGCCGGTGCGCGGGCGCACGACGGGAGGGCCCGCGCCCCCCTGCGGGGACGCGGGCCCTCCTGTGCCGTCTACTGCTGATGTGCGTCGTGGTGCGTGTGTCCGGCGCTTCAGGCCGTCACGCGGACCATGTCCGCCTGCGGGCCCTTCTGGCCCTGCGAGATCTCGAACTCGACCCGCTGCCCTTCCTCAAGGGTGCGGTATCCGTCCATCTGGATCGCGCTGTAGTGGACGAACACGTCCGCCCCACCGTCGACCGCGATGAAGCCGTATCCCTTCTCCGCGTTGAACCACTTGACGGTGCCTTGAGCCATTCCTAACTCCCCTATTGCCGGCCCTTGCGCGGGCCCGCGCTCCGCGGACCCGGGTCAGTTGCCACCCCCCGGCGAGAGGGGGAGGCGTGCGCCGGAACGCGTCGACCGCGGCTGAATGTATCTGGGCAGACGCCCTCCGCAACAGGTCTGTCAGACGAGAATTCCGGTCACGCCGGATTGCCGATAAGCACATGAACGGCGGGAAAGTAGGGCAACCTGGGCCGGGCATAGCAGACCAACACGACAATTCACCCGGTAAATCCAGGCGCAAGTTGTCGCGTTCTCATGGGCGCCGAGTGCGCATTCGGGGGGAGGCACGCTCACTCTACCGCTCTCCGAGGGGCGGAATTACCAATTCCGTTCACCGTCGGCGGTATGCGCTCCCTCCCGGGAGCACACGCGCGGGCGGCCCCGCTCCCCCTCGTACGGAGCCGTACGGAGACGTACGGACCGGGGGGCGGGGCCGCCCGCGTTCGGTGCCGGGAGCCGTGGGCCGCTCCCGGCGTCTCAGCAGTTCAGGCCGGGCCCGGCCTGGCCTGGCCTGGCTTGGCCGGGCTTGGCCGGACCGGCTCAGCAGCCGCCCGCGACGGCCGGGATGATGGAGACGCCCGAGCCGTCCGGCGTCGGCGTCTGCAGGCCGTCGGCGAAGCGGACGTCGTCGTCGTCGACGTAGACGTTCACGAAGCGGCGCAGCTTGCCCGAGTCGTCCAGCACCCTGGCGGAGATGCCCTGGTGGTTCTTCTCCAGGTCGGCGATGACCTCGGCGAGCGTGGCGCCCTCGGCGGGCACCTCGGCCCGGCCGCCGGTGTAGGTGCGCAGGATGGTCGGGATTCGGACGGTGACGCTCATGCCAGGCCAGCCTCTCGGAAGGAGTCCAGGTTGGGACGGATGATCGCGGACGGTCCGGTGGTCGGGGCCACCGCGTCCAGGGTCTTGAGGCCGTCGCCGGTGTTGAGGACGACGGTGGTCAGGGTCGGGTCGAGCACGCCGGCCTCGATCAGCTTCCTCGTCACGCCGACGGTCACGCCGCCCGCGGTCTCGGCGAAGACGCCCTCGGTCCGGGCCAGCAGCTTGATCGCGTCGACGATCTGCCCGTCGTTCACGTCCTCCACCGCGCCGCCGGTGCGGCGGGCGATGTCCAGCACGTACGGGCCGTCGGCCGGGTTGCCGATGGCCAGCGACTTGGCGATGGTGTCCGGCTTCACCGGCCGCACCACGTCGTGGCCGTCCTTGAAGGCACGCGCCACCGGCGAGCAGCCCTCGGCCTGGGCGCCGAAGATCTTGTAGGGCCTGTCCTCGACCAGCCCCAGGGCGATCAGCTCGCGCAGCCCCTTGTCGATCTTGGTGAGCTGGGAGCCGGAGGCGATCGGGACGACGAGCTGGTCCGGCAGCCGCCACCCGAGCTGCTCGCAGATCTCGTACGCCAGGGTCTTGGAGCCCTCCGCGTAGTACGGGCGGAGGTTGACGTTGACGAAGCCCCAGCCCTCGCCGATCGGGTCCCCGATCAGCTCCGAGCAGAAGCGGTTCACATCGTCGTAGGTGCCCTCGATGCCCACCAGGTCGCCGCCGTAGACCGCGGCCATGACGACCTTGCCCTGCTCCAGGTCGTGCGGGATGAACACGCACGAGCGCAGGCCCGCGCGGGCCGCCGCGGCGCCGACGGCGCCGGCGAGGTTGCCGGTGGAGGAGCACGACAGGGTGGTGAAGCCGAAGGCGCGGGCGGCCTCGACGGCGATGGCCACCACCCGGTCCTTGAAGGAGTGCGTGGGGTTGCCGGAGTCGTCCTTGACGTACAGGCCGCCGGTGACGCCCAGCTCGCGGGCGAGGTTGTCGGCCTTGACCAGCCTGGTGAAGCCCGGGTTCAGATTGGGCTTCTCCGCCACGTCGGCCGGGACCGGCAGCAGCGGGGCGTAGCGCCAGATGCTGTCCGGGCCGGCCTCGATCCGCTTCCGCAGCTCCTCCGGGTCGCCCTCGGGCAGGTCGTACGCGATCTCCAGGGGACCGAAACACGCCTCGCAGGCGAAGACCGGCCCGAGCGGGAAACGCTCACCGCATTCGCGGCAGGAGAGCGCCGCGGCGGGGCCGAGCGAAAGGTCGGTGTGGGTTGCAACAGTCTGCACAGCCATGGTCGGCGAGGCCCTTTCTCCTCATCTTCCCCGCGACGCCTTTCGCCGCAGGCCGGAATTGGCACCTTCCCCACCGTGGCCTCGGACTGTTGTGAACGAGTGCCGGCGGGAGGGTTGCCGGGGCTTCAACGGGCCGTTCCCTCTGCCCCTCTGGATGAGCTCTATGGCGCCGGCCAGCAGCCTGACCGGTGCGTTTGTGCACGCCGGAGGCCCCGAGATGCGGAACTCCCGTGTGTCGTCCAAGACTGTAACCGAAGCCCTCGGCCACAAGTCCGGCCGTCCGAACCGCGAGACGAGAGGCACACGGGGCGGCGCGGACCGCCCCGGGAACGCGAGGCCCCGGCGAATGCCCCGGAAACATGCCCGCCACCGGGCATGGACGGCCGGTGGCGGGCAACCACGGTCCGACCGCGACCGACGGACTCCGGCCGACCTGTCGGCCGCCGCGGCGGCCGGCACCGCGCACGGACCCCGGACCGGCGCCCCGCACCGGCGCGGAGACCGACAGCAGGAGACACACCGGGAACACCCGGGCGATCCCGGTCCCGCAGAATGCCTGGGGCCGCAGGGGGCGCCCGGACCGCCGAAGACCGCCGAAGACCGCCGAGGACAGGGAGGCACACGTGCTGAATGAGGTCGACCACTGGCTGGAGCGACGCTCATGGAGCGCTGCCGAACGCCCGCTGCCCCGGCTGCTGGCCGCCAAGCGGGCGGCCGGACCGGCGGGCAGCGTGAGCGTGGTGCTTCCGGCGCTGAACGAGGAGGCGACGGTCGGCGACATAGTCGCCGCGATCCGCCGCGGGCTGATGACCGAGGAGGTACCGCTGGTCGACGAACTGGTGGTGGTGGACTCCGGCTCCACCGACCGCACCTCCGAGGTGGCGGCCGCCGCGGGCGCGAAGGTGGTGCACCGTGACGAGGTGCTGCCCCGGCTGCCCACGGTGCCGGGCAAGGGCGAGGTGCTGTGGCGGTCGCTGCTGGCCACCAGCGGCGAGATCGTCTGCTTCGTCGACGCGGACCTGCGGGACTTCGACACCACGTTCGTGTCGGGCATCGTCGGGCCGCTGCTGACCGACCCGGACCTGGCGATGGTCAAGGCGATGTACGACCGAGCCATCGGCGACAGCCCGGCCGGCGGCGGCCGGGTCACCGAGCTGGTCGCCCGCCCCCTGCTCAACCTGTACTGGCCGCAGCTCGCGGGCTTCGTCCAGCCGCTGGGCGGCGAGTACGCGGCACGCCGCTCCCTGCTGGAGCGGCTCAGCTTCCCCGTCGGCTACGGCGTCGAGCTGGGCCTGCTGGTGGACGCGCTGCACACCGTCGGGCTCGACGCGCTCGCCCAGGTCGACGTCGGCGTGCGCAGGCACCGCAACCAGGACGGGCTGGCGCTGGGGCGGATGGCCGCGGCGATACACCGCACCGCCCACGTACGGCAGGCGCGCGGCCCGCTGATACGCCCGGTGCTCACGCAGTTCGAGCGGGTGCCCGGGGGCGGGTTCGTCCCGCACACCCACCCGGTGGACACCGAGGAGCGCCCGCCGATGTGCACCGTTCCCGAGTACACCGCCCGCCGCACCGCGGCCTGAGAGGGGGAACCCCGGCCCGGCGCGCGCCGGTGAAGTGCGTACCCGGCCCGGCGCGCGCCGTTCCAACCGCTCCCGCACCGGCCGGTGCGGGAGCTCCGCCGCGTGCGCCGCCGCCCCTGCCCGCCTCTCGCCGGACCACCCCTGCCCGCACCGCCCACGCGCACCCCGGCCGGCCCGTCCCTGCCCGTCCGGCCCCCCCGTGTGACGAGAACCGTACGTTTGAGCGGTACGGACAGCGGCTAGGTTCCGCTCATGGTCACTCGGCACCAGGTACTCGTCGCCTCCAATCGCGGCCCCGTCTCCCACACGCTCGGCGAGGGGGGCGAGCTGACCGTCAAACGCGGCGGCGGCGGGCTGGTCTCCGGCCTGTCGGCCGTCAAGGGCGACGCGGTGTGGGTCTGCGCGGCGCTGGGCGAGGGCGACCGCGAGGCGGTGCGCCGCACCGGCGGCGAGCTGGACCCGGCGGACACCGGCGGCCAGCAGGTGCGGATGCTCGACATCGCGCCCGACGTCTTCGCGGACGCCTACAACGGCATCGCCAACTCCGTGCTGTGGTTCGTCCACCACATGCTCTACCAGACCCCGACGGAGCCCGTCTTCGACGCGGACTTCGAACGGCAGTGGCGCTCCTACGAGGCGTACAACGCGGCGTTCGCCGACGCGCTGGCCCAGGAGGCCGCCGAGGGCGCGGCCGTCCTCGTGCAGGACTACCACCTCACCCTCGTCCCGGCCATGCTGCGCGAGCGGCGGCCCGACCTGCGCATCGGCCACTTCTCGCACACCCCCTGGGCGCCGCCGGACTACTTCCGGATGCTGCCGGACGACCCCGACGGCGGCGTGGCCGCCGAGGTGCTGCGCGGCATCCTGGGCGCCGACCGGGCCGCCTTCCTCACCCAGCGCTGGGCCAACGCCTTCACCGACTGCTGCGTGAAGCTGCTGGGCGCGGAGGTCGCCGTGGCCGACGGCGGCGACGAGATGATCGTCACCCACGAGGGCCGCCGGACGCGCATAGGCGTCCACGGGCTGGGCGCCGACGCCGACTTCCTGCGCGAACGCTCCCGGCGTCCGGACGTGGAGGACCGCATCGCGCTGCTGCGCGAGCAGATCGGCCGCGGGCCCGACGGCGAGCCGCGCAGGGCGATCGTGCGCGTGGACCGCACCGAGCTGTCCAAGAACATCGTCCGCGGGCTGCTCGCCTACCGGCGGCTGCTGGCGGACCGCCCCGAGTGGCGCGGCCGGGTCGTGCACGTCGCCTTCGCCTACCCCTCCCGGCAGGACCTGGCGGTCTACCGCGAGTACACCGACGAGGTCGCCCGTGTCGCCGACGGGATCAACGCGGAGTACGGCGAGGGCGACTGGACGCCGGTCGAGCTGCACCTCAAGGACGACTTCGCGCGCTCCCTGGCGGCCTACCGGCTGGCCGACGTCGCCCTGATCAACCCGATCCGGGACGGCATGAACCTGGTGGCCAAGGAGATCCCGGTGCTCTCCGACGGCGGCTGCGCGCTGGTCCTCTCCCGCGAGGCGGGCGCCTTCGCCGAACTGGCCGAGGACGCCATCACCGTCAACCCCTACGACATCGGCGCGACGGCGGACGCCCTGCACCGCGCGCTGACGATGGACGCGGGCGAGCGCGCCGAGCGCACCAAGCGCCTGGCCGCGGCGGCCACGGCCCTGCCGCCCACGAAGTGGTTCCTGGACCAGCTGAACGCGCTGCGCGACTGACCGCCGGCCGCCTGCCGGACCCTCGTACGCGTGGGGTGGGTGCGGGCCCGCGCCCGCACCCACCCCGCGCCGCATCCCGCGCGGCGGCCGCCGGCCACCGGGCCGTCAGGCCCCCAGCGCGTCCGCCAGCGCGCCCAGCAGACCCACCACCCCGGCGGGACCGTCCACGACCAGATCCGCCCGTTCGGCCAGTGCGGTGACCTCGTCGCTGCCGCTGCACAGCAGCACCCCGGGCACGCCCTCGCCGCGCAGCCGGTCCACCGCGTCGTAGGCGGCCAGGTCGCCCAGGTCGTCGCCGCCGTAGAGGACCGAGGCGGCACCCGTCTCGCGGAGGAACTCCGACAGGGCCATGCCCTTGTCCATGCCCGGTGGCCGCAGTTCCAGCACCAGGCGGCCGGGCTCCACGGCCAGCCCGTGCCGTCCGGCCAGCTCCGCCAGGGGTTCGCGCAGCAGCTCGAAGGCGCCCTGCGGATCGGCGGCCCGGCGGGTGTGGACGGCCAGCGCGCGGCCCTTGTCCTCGGTCCGGACGCCCTGCGGCGCCCCGGCCTTCTCCAGCAGACCGGGCAGTTCGGCGCGTACGGCCTCCACACCGGGGTGGGGCGGCGGGGTGCGGGTCTCGTCCGTGGCCGCGTCCCAGCGCTCCGCGCCGTACGCGCCGAGCACCACCAGACGCTGCAGGCCCGGTGCCCCGGCGAAGCCGCCGTAGCGCGCGGCCGTCCCGGCCGGGCGCCCGGTGACGATGACGACGGCCCGCAGCAGCGGCGCCAGCCGGCCGAGGACGGGCACCGCCTCCGGGTGGGCGCGGGCGCTGTCGGGGTCGGGGACGATCGGGGCGATCGTCCCGTCGAAGTCGAGGGCGACCACGGCCCGCCCGGGGTCGGCCAGCAGCGCGGCCAGCCCGTCGCGTCCGGCGGGGGTGGTCGGTACGGGGAGTTGCTCCGGGAAGGTGTGTGAGGAGTGGCTGCCCATGCCTGGGACCATACCCACCGGCCGTCTCCTCACCGCTCCCGGCGACGGCCCGCCACGGGCCGTATCACCCGTCACGGACCGCACCACCCGCCACGGGCCGTACCGCCGCCGCGGGCCGCGCTCCTACCGCAGCCCGCGCCGCTCGTCGCGCCGGCGGCGGAGCCGGTTGACCGTGACCGGATCGCGGGCCAGGGCGCGCGGGTCGTCGAGCAGGGCGTTGAGCACCTGGTAGTAGCGCGTGGGGGACATGCCCAGGCGCTCGCGTATCGCACGCTCCTTGGCGCCGGGGTTCGGCCAGCCGCGGCGCTCGACGGCGAGCACGGCCTCGTCCTCCTCGGACAGGCCGCCGGTGCCGTTGCCGCCGCTCGGCTGCTCGCTGCCGGTGCTCACGCCTCCAACCTACTGCCGCGCTCGGACACCGCATCCCGGCGGCCGGACGGCCCGCGCCCCATCGCGTATCGCTTCGACAACGGTGCTTCACTCTCCCAGGTCGGGGCTGCTATCCACGTGCGTGTACCCGCCCACCGGATTCCACCGCCGACCGCGCCACGCCCCCGCCCGCACCCACGCACACGCACACGCCCCCGTCGCGAGGAGCCCCCGCATGTCCGCCGCAGAGCAGTCCCGCACCGCCGCCGAGATCGCCACCCAGCCCGGCTGCTGGCGGCGGGCGGCGAAGGCGGTGGAGTCCGGGTCGGCCGGGGCGCTGCCGCGCCCGGGCGAGCGGGTGGCGGTGACCGGCTGCGGCACCTCGTGGTTCATGGCCCAGTCCTACGCGGCGCTGCGCGAGGCCGCCGGGCAGGGCGAGACGGACGCCTTCGCGGCCTCGGAGTTCCCGGCCGGGCGCGCGTACGACCGCGTGGTGGCGATCACCCGCTCCGGCACCACCTCCGAGGTGCTCGGCCTCCTGACCGACCTGCGGGGCGGCGTGCCGACCACCGCCCTGACCGCCGACCCCGCCACACCCGTGACACAGGCCGCCGACCACACCGCCGTCCTGGACTGGGCCGACGAGGAGTCGGTCGTCCAGACCCGCTTCGCCACGACGGCGCTGGCCCTGCTGCGCGCGGGCCTGGAGCGGCACGGCCCGCTGCCGTCCGGGGTGAAGCCGGTGGAGCAGGCGGCGGTCGACGCGGAGCTGGCCGTCGTACAGCCGCTGCCCCCGGCCGCGCTGGACGCCGAGCAGTGGACGTTCCTGGGGCGCGGCTGGACGTACGGCCTGGCGCTGGAGGCGGCGCTGAAGATGCGCGAGGCGGTGGGCGCGTGGACGGAGGCGTACCCGGCGATGGAGTACCGCCACGGCCCCATCGCGATCGCACGCCCGGGCCGTGCCGTCTGGCTGCTGGGCTCCCTGCCGGAGGGGCTGTCCGGCGACATCGCGCGGGCGGGCGGGGCGCTGCTCGCGGACTCGGACTGCCCGGGGACGGGCGAGCGGGCGCTGGACCCGATGGCCGACCTGATCCGGGCCCAGCGCCTGGCGGTCGCCCTGGCGGAGGCCTCCGGCGCGGACCCGGACCGGCCGCGCAACCTCACGCGCAGCGTGGTCCTGGGCTGACGCGCCCGCCGGCGCCCCCGCGCCGGGCCGTACCGCTCATACGGCCCGTACAACCCGCACAACCCGTACAGCCCTCGTACAACCGGGAACTGTACGTGCGGAAACCCCCGGAACCGGCTGACGCGGCGGGGCGCCGCGAACACATTGGGTACATGGAGGAACACCGTGAGAATTCACCCGACCACCTGACCATCCGCGTACAGGCACAGGACGACCCCGTCCCCCGGGTCACCGAGCAGGACACCGCCGAGGCGTCCGTGCGCTACCCGCACGTCGTGGTCCGGGGGCCCGTCTTCGGCTTCGCCGAGCAGCGGCCCGAGGACGGGACCCGCTGGCGGCTGCTGAGCGACATGGACAGCGGCTTCCCGCAGCACGCCCGGGACGGCCTCAACTCGTACCTGTGGTTCACGGCCCGGGACGACACCGAGGACCGGGCGCTGCGCCGCCGGCTGCTGGCCGCCGTCACCCGGCTGGAGAACGAGCCGGTGGACGAGGTCTCGGTGGGCGACACCCGCTACCGCGTCGTGCGCGGCGACGAGTTCGCCCGTATCGGCCCCGGCGGGCTGGAGCCGCCCCGCCCCACCGATCCCGAGCCCCCCGGGCCGCTCTCGTGGGGCCTGGGCGACCGGTCGGTCTCGCGCACGAAGGGCTTCGTCATCGACCACTCCGCCGCCGTCGGCCTCATGACGGGCATCCAGCGGGTCGAGCTGCTGTCACTGGCCTACCGGGCCGTGCGCTACCCGGAGGAGGTTCGGGCGGACTCCCTGCGCGCCCTCCAGACCCACCCCGGCGTGGTGCTCCTGCCCGCCGCCTTCGCCTTCGCCGAGGAGAAGGAGGACTCCTGGGAGCCGGTCTGCGTCTCCCTGCCCACCCCGCACGACGCCCGGCGGTCGATGGTGAACCACCTGAAGGAGATCCGGCCCATGCTCCACGACGTCCCCCCGGACGAGGCCGAGGAGGACGCGCGGGCGGCCGACGAGTACGTGACCAGCACCCCGCGCGGCAACGAGCTGCGGGTGCGCGGCCGTTGCTTCCGGATCGTCCGCGTCGAGCGGCTGATCCGCGTCGGCCCCGACGGGCCGGAGACGTCCCGCCCCTCGGACTGGGACCCGGAGCCGCCGATGCGGCTCCACCCGGTGATGGACGAGTTCGGGAACATCATCCGCGACTGACCCGCCCCGCCCGCCCCGCCCGCCCCGCCCGGCCGGGCGGGCGGGCGGGGCGGGGCGGGGCGGGGCGGCGCCCGGCACACGACCTATCGAAGAAGTACGCCCTCCGTCGTCTTGGCCGCGACCGTATACGACTGTCCGACCTCGTTGAGGAGAAGAGAAGCACGGCTCCCGGTCTCGGCGATCTCCTCGCCCGGCACACCGGCTTCCAAGGCGCGGTCCTGCACCATCCGCTCGAGCCGCGGCCTGCCGTACCCGGTGTAGAGGTCGATCCGCGCCTTGGTGGCAACCGCGTCGTCCTCGCCTTCGGGGCCGGACAGGATCACCATTCGGATCTGCGTCAGCGTCCCCAGCACGGCCGCACTGTCCATCACCGTCCCCGCCGCCCGGTCCGTCGCACCACGGGGGAAACGCGTGAAGTCATCACGGTCGAGTTCCCGCAGCTTCTCGTCGATCCGGGTGGCCTGCCCCTCGTAGACGGCGTGGAAGGAATTCTCGTCGCCGAACACCTCGCGGAGAAAGAGAATCAGGTCTCTCCTGCCCACACCGACATCGGTCTCGTCCTTCCGCCCGGCGAGAATTCCGTGAACGTCCGCTGCGTAGTGGGTGAGGGCGTTCGCCATGTTCCGGCGGATCTCGGACGGCATCGTATGGTCGGCATAACCTCCCACGGTCTCCTGGAGAACCCGGACCCGCTCGCCACCGTGTTCGGGGTCCCCCTCCGGTGCGGGGGCGCCGGGCGGCCGACCGGTCATGGCGCTCTCCAATGCGTCTCCGCACTCGGTCGTCGATCCGCCCTCCTCCGGCTTGCCTCCAGGCACAAGACTCCAGCAGAAAGTACTCCGCTCCTCTCCGCTCACATCCCGCAACCAGAGCCATGAGCCGACAACCGCGATCACAAGTAGGACAACCGCGCCGAGAGCGACCAGAGCTGGCCCGCCGGACGTCCCGCGCCTCCGGGTCATGAGCCTGTCCCAGTGGATCCCTGAGCATCGTGAATGGCCGCGCTGTACTCCTGCCTGGCATCCGCCGTGATCACGCGCTGAAAGGCCGAGTCGGCGGGCCCCAACTCACTCCTGGGTATACCGGTCTGCACCGCTCGCTCCACCATCATTTCCTCCAGCCGGGGGTAGCCCTTTGTCGAATAATGCTTAATCAGGTCCTCTGTAGTTTTGTCGCTGATCTCGTTGTTGAGATCCTCCGCCACGTGACCGGTTCCGATGTCGACGAGACGCTGAAGGGTGTCGCCGAAAACTGGTATGGCGGTAACCGGGGCACCTATCGTGTGATATGCGTAAACTTTGCTCCAGTTATTCTGGGAGATAGCATCATCCCGATGAGATCCGAGCACGTCAGCACGTATGTGGTCCAACGCTCCCATGGTCTGCCCGCTCACCTGAGCCACGCCCTGCGCCTTGGGGGAGCCTTTCTCGAAATCCTCTCTCCCAAGACCGTGGATTTCGTTTGCGACAATCTGCATCTGTGAGTCGTGAATTGTCCGGTAGGCCCCGCCGTCCTCGGAAACTCCACGGATGAACTGCAGCATGGCTGCCCGATCGACACCAACGCCGTTCGGTTCCGTGGACAGCCCTCCCGAGAAGTACCCATCCTTCCCAATGATGTCGTGGACATCGTTCGGGTAGCAGGCGACGGCATTCGCCATGTTATGGCGAATGTTTTCCGGGATCGCCGACTTGTCCACTGCAGATATTTTGGCGTATGAATCCACCACCTCCTCGAAAACCCGGATTCGCTTCCTGAGGTCGCGTTCGGTCTTTTCCTTTTCCTCATCGGTCTGCGCTCCGGCAGTACCTGCCGCAGGGTCCTTGGGTCCCTCACCGGGGACCTGGCCGGTCATGGCGGCCTCCAGGGCCGCGCCGAAGCCGACGTGGCTGTCGGCGTCGGCCTTGTCCGGGCCGGACACCTCGACCTTGCGGTACTCGGAGGTGTTGACCAGATCCCAGTCGCGTTCCTTCTGGAGGTATTCCAGACGGTCCTTTCCGGCGGCGGTGTCAGGGTCGAAGTAGGCGGTGGCAACGTCGGGGGTCTTGCTCATGATGCCGAGGACACCGTCGTAGGGATCGTTGGCGAACCAACTGTCCCTGTCCCGTGCGAAGGTGCCGTCCTCGCCCTTCGTCCCTGCGAACCCCCGGTCGAGATCCCAGATGTCGGGGTCGCCGCCCTGCTTCGGATCCTCGGCGGCGCGGACGTCGTCGGCGATGTCGTGCAGGAACTGCTCGCTGTAGCCGCTGCCGTTCTGCATCAGGGTGACGATCGACTGGTAGCCCCGCATCCTCTGGTCACTGCCGACCTGGTCGACGATCTCGGCGTCGTACTCCTTGAGGCCGGCTTCCCTGAGGTCCTTCATCCACTTGTCGTAGAACCTCTGGTCCTCTTCCCTCTCCCTGCCCTTGCCCTCGACCCTGGTGGCGGTGGCGATGACGTCGGCCAGGTGCCGGTCCATGTTCAGGTAGTGCTTCTTCCGGCCGGTCTCCTCGAAGTACGCGCGGTCGGTCAGCTCGTTGTGCGTCCGGATGACGCCGTCGGGACCGCCCAGGGAGGTGATGAGGGTGCGGCTGAACTCCTGGTCGGACTTGTTCTCCCGCATCAGGAGGTCCAGTTCTTCGCGCTCGGCACCGGAGAGCTTCTCGCCCCGCCTGATCTTGTCGTACAACTCCTCGGCGCGTGCGGCGTTGGCCTCGCCCGCATCACTCTTGAGCGCCCCGTTGAAGCCGTCCAGCAGGCCCTTGTCGCCGTCGGACGGGTCCGACATGAGCGCCATGCGGAAGTTCTCGTCGGCGTCCTGGACGTCCTTGACCGCGTCGGCGATCTTCTTCGTCCAGGATTCCTCCAGCTCCTGGCGGGCGAGCTGGTTTCTGCGGTAGACCTCCGCCTTGTCCTCGTCCATCCTGGCGAGGTCCGCGGTACAGCGGCCGGAGTACGGGTTGACGGTCATGCCCGCCTCGACGGCCTGGTCGCGCGCTTCGATGACCTTGTCGCGCCGGGAGTTGAGTGTTCCGTACGCCTCCTTGAGCAGCGCGCCGACGGCCTTGGCCTCGTCGCGTGCGCCCGCGTACTCCTCCAGCGTGACCTGTGCCTGGCTCTTGAACGTCGTGGCCGACTCGCCGCGCCAGCCGTCGGCCTCGACCGCGGCCTTGACGTGGTCGCGGTAGTCGTCGTGCAGGTTTCCGAAGCGCTTGCCCATGTCCTCCCAGGCGGTCGCCGCCCGGGAGAGGCTCGACAGGCCTGTGCTGATGATCGTCTCGTAGTCGACTGCCATGTCGCTTCCCCCTCTTGCCCTCTTGCTCTCAGAAGTCCGCTATCGGGCTCTTCGCCGCCGGGCGGCCCGAGCCCGGGTTCGGAGAGGTGCCGGCGCCGGGCGCGTAGTCGCTCAGAGCGCTGCGGTGGAGAGGGGGGATGCCGTCGAAGGACGCCTTGGTGCCGGCTTCGTTGTTGCCGAAGAGAGTGTTGGTCTGCCGGAGTCCGGTGAGCTCGGCGTCCAGGCGGCCCTGGAGCCGTCTGGAGTTCCGCTTCCACTTGTTCAGCCGGTGGGACAGCCCCTTGGCCACCTCCCAGCCGTTCAGCTTCCCGGTGGTGCAGACGGTGGCGTTCGAGCCGCCCGCAGCAGCCTCGCTCTCGTCCTCGGCGAGAATGCTCGCCTTCCTGGTGTCCGGGCCCAGGTGCTGCTCGATGTAGCCGGCGGCCTTCTTCTTCTGCGCCTCCGAGTGCGCCAGGTCGCCGCCGGGCCCCTGGCCGCCCCCTCCTCCCGGATGTGCCAGTTCGTTCAGCCGTGTACTCGTGGGCCGCTGGTCCTCAATGGACACGTGCTTCCCCGCTCCCTCGTCGTCGTCCGCTGCCGGAGTCCGCGCCCCGCCCGCCGCGCCGTTCCCCGTGCGCGTGCGGGGGCGCGGACCGGATCCATGTGATCACAATGGGTTTCGCACCGGAGCATAGTGGCCGCCAACTTCGGCCCGGACGGCGGCAAATAACCGCTTTTCCGATAGGAACGAAGCGTTCGGATCGGGACTTCCGGGCGGTCAGTGGAGCCGCGGTGCGGAGCAGCCGTGGTGTTCGGCCGAGGCCTCGGCGAAGGCCTTCAGTGCCGCCCGCTCGTACGCCTGCTCCTTCCGCGTCGGCTTCTCCCGCGTCGGCTTCTCCCGTTTCCTGCCCAGGGGCTCGACGGCGAAGAGAGCGGTCTCGCCCGCGAACGGAGCCGGACAGGTGGCGGTGGCCCACAGACCGCCGTCCGGCAGCGTCCAGCTGGGAGAGCGCCCGGGGAGTGTCTTCTCAAAGCTGTGGCTTGCCGAGCAGTGCCCGGCCCGGCGGGCCTGCTCCGGGCCCGGCCCGGCGGGCACGGCACAGACCGAGGAGTGGACTAGACCTTTCGCGGGTGACAGGTGAGACTGTCCCCGTGACTCCTCGGCATGACGAAACCGCGTATGTCGTCGCCCTCGACGTGGGCGGCACCGGGCTGAAGGCCGCCCTCGTCGGGGCCGGCCGCACGCTGCTGCACCAGGCGCGGCGGCCCACCGGGCGGGAGGACGGGCCGGCCGCCGTGGTGGAGAACGTGCTCTCCTTCGCCGCCGAGCTGCGGGAGGCCGGGGTCGCGCGGTACGGCGCCGAGCCGGTGGCCGCGGGGGTCGCCGTGCCCGGGATCGTCGACGGCGCGACGGGGACGGCCGTCTACTCCGCCAACCTCGGCTGGCGGGACGTCCCCCTGCGCGATCTGCTGGCCGAGCGGCTGGGCGGGGTGCCCGTCGCCCTCGGGCACGACGTGCGCACCGGCGGACTGGCCGAGGGGCGGATCGGGGCGGGGGCGGGCGTGGACCGCTTCCTGTTCACGGCGCTGGGCACCGGCATCGCGGGGGCCGTCGGGATCGACGGCCGGGTGGAGCCGGGAGCGCACGGCGGCGCGGGCGAGATCGGCCACATCACCGTACGGCCCGGCGGGCCCGAGTGCGGCTGCGGGCGGCGCGGCTGCCTGGAGCTGTTCGCCTCCGCCGCCGCCGTGGGCCGGGCCTGGGCCGGGGCGTGCGGTGATCCGGAGGCGACGGCGGCCGGCGCCGCCCGGGCGGTGGAGGCCGGCGACCCGCGGGCCGCGGCCGTCTGGCACGACGCGGTCGACGCCCTCGCCGAGGGCCTGGTCACCGCGATCACCCTGCTGGATCCGCGGGTGCTGATCGTCGGCGGCGGGCTGGCGGAGGCGGGCGAGACGCTTCTCGCGCCGCTGCGCGAGGCCGTACGCGCCAAGGTCACCTTCCAGCACGTCCCCACGATCGTTCCGGCGGCCCTGGGGGACGCCGCCGGGTGCCTGGGCGCGGGGCTCCTCGCCTGGGACCTACTCTCCGCGGAGGTTGCGAGCCTATGACCGGTCCGAAGACGGCGCAGACGACGGGGGCGCGGACGGCGGAAGCACCGGTGGTGAGCGCCCGGCCTGCGAGGACGCGGCCGGGCGGAGCGCGGCGCACCGTGCTGACGGGCGCCCGGGTGGTGCTGCCGGGCGGCGTGGCCGAGGACGGCAGGGTGACGGTGGAGGGCTCGCGCATCGCCGCCGACGTCCCCGGGGAGGCGGGCACGCTCGACCTGGCCGGCCACTGGGTGGTGCCCGGCTTCGTCGACATGCACGTCCACGGCGGCGGTGGGGCGTCCTTCTCCGCCGGTTCGGCCGAGGAGGCGCTGCGGGCGATCGCCACCCACCGCGCCCACGGCACCACGACGATGGTCGCCTCCACCGTCACCGGCGCTCTGGACGAACTCGCACGGCAGGCGGCCGTACTGTCGGAGCTGGTGGAGCAGGGCGACCTGGCGGGCATCCACTTCGAGGGGCCCTTCATCGCCCGCAACCGCTGCGGCGCCCATGATCCCGGCCTGCTGCGCGATCCCGACCCGGCCGATGTGCGCGCACTGGTGAAGGCGGCGCGCGGCGCGGCGCGGATGGTGACGCTCGCGCCGGAGCTGCCCGGCGGTCTGGAGTCGGTGCGGCTGCTGGCCGACAGCGGGGTGATCGCCGCCGTCGGCCACACCGACGCCTCGTACGAGGCCGTGCTGGAGGCCATCGGGGCGGGCGCGACGGTCGCCACGCACCTGTTCAACGCGATGCCCGCCCTGCTGCACCGCGCCCCCGGCCCGGTGGCGGCGCTGCTGGAGGACGAGCGGGTCACCGTCGAGCTGATCAACGACGGCGTCCACCTGCACCCGGCCGTCCTGGAGCTGGCCTTCGCACGCGCCGGCGCCGGCCGGGTCGCCCTCGTCACCGACGCCATGGGCGCGGCCGGGATGGGCGACGGCCTCTACCCGCTCGGCCCGCTGAAGGTGCGCGTCACCGACGGCGTCGCCCGGCTGGTGGAGGGCGGCTCGATCGCGGGGTCCACGCTCACCCTGGACGAGGCGCTGCGGCGCGCGGTGACGGTGGACGGCCTGCGGATCGAGGACGCGGTGCGGGCCCTGGCGCTCAACCCGGCGCGGCTGCTGGGGGTCGCCGACCGGGTGGGGTCGATCGAGCCCGGCAAGGACGCCGATCTGGTGGTGCTGGACGACGGCTACCGGGTCGCGGGCGTCATGCGCCGGGGCGAGTGGCTGGTGCCCCCGCCCCTCCCGGACACCGCCGGGGCCGCCGGGGTTGTACGCGGCGGCGCGACGGGCTGATTGCGTTCCGGTCTCGTTCCCACATCGAGCGGAGGCGGGCGTCTCCGCCCTCTGGGCCGACCGCCTCCGCTTTGGCATGATCACTCGCACGGTCGGCCGCCCCGCGCCGCCGTGGGTAGGCCGAACGTTCACACTCGCCGGTGGGAGGCGGAGTACCGGATGATCCTGACCGTCACGCTCAACGCGGCTTTGGACATCACCTACCGCGTCCCCCGCCTGGAACCCCGCGCCTCCCACCGGGTCCGGGATGTCGCCGAGCGTCCGGGCGGCAAGGGCCTGAACGTGGCGAGGGTCCTGGGCGCGCTGGGCCACGAGACGCTGGTGACCGGCTTCACCGGCGGCCCGAACGGCGACCGGCTGCGGGCGCTGCTGTCGGAGGTGACGGAGGAGGGCCCGGTCGGGGACGCGTTCGTCGCCGTCGGCGGGGACACCCGCCGCACCGTCACGGTCGTGGACGAGGCGTCCGGCGACGCCACCGTGCTCAACGAGCCCGGCCCGCAGATAGCCCCCGCCGAGTGGGAGCGCTTCCTGGACGTCTACGGCGGGCTGCTGCACGACGCCACCGCCGTGGCCCTGTGCGGCAGCCTGCCGCCCGGGGTGCCCGTGGGGGCGTACGGGGTGCTGGTGCGCGCCGCGCGCACCGCGGGCGTGCCCGTGCTGCTGGACACCGAAGGGGAGCCGCTGCTGCGCGGGCTGGCCGCCCGGCCGGACGTCGTCAAGCCCAACTCCCGTGAGCTGGCCGGGATAACGGGCACCACCGAGCCGCTGCGGGCCGCGCGGCTGACGCGGCGGCGCGGGGCGCACTCGGTGGTCGCATCGCTGGGCGAGGACGGCCTGCTGGCCCTCACCCCGGAGGGCGTCTGGCGCGTCGAGCCGCCCCGGCGGCTGGCGGGCAACCCGACGGGGGCGGGGGACTCGGTGGTGGCCGCCCTGCTGTCCGGGCTCGTGGAGGGCCTGCCCTGGCCGGACCGGCTGGCCCGCGCCGCCGCCCTGTCGGCGGCGACCGTACGGGCCGAGGCGGCGGGCGAGTTCGACCGGATGCTGTACGAGGAGCTGCTGCCCGGGGTGCGGATCGACCGGCAGATGGCGGCCGTCTGACGGTCCGTCCGGTGGCCCGCGGGCGGCGCCGGGGATCACGGGAAGGCGGCGGGAGACCGCGGAACGGCGGCGGGGCGGCGGCGGGCGGAGAAGACGGGCGCGGGAGACAGGTACGGCAGACGGGTACGGAGGAGGGCGGGCATGCCACTGGTCGGCAGCGGGGAACTCGTGGCGGAGGCGCGCGCGTCCGGCCGCGGCGTCGCCGCGTTCAACGTCATCACCCTGGAGCACGCCGAGGCGATCGCCGCCGGCGCGGAGGCCGCCGGCGTGCCCGCCATCCTCCAGATCTCCGAGAACGCCGTGCGCTTCCACGGCGGCCGGCTCGCCCCCGTCGCCGCCGCGGCGGCGGCCGTGGCGCGGGCCTCCGGCGCGTCGCTGGCGCTGCACCTGGACCACGTGGAGAGCCCCGGGCTGCTGCGCGCCGCGCCGGAGGCCGGGTTCGGCTCGGTGATGTTCGACGCCTCGAAGCTGCCCTACGACCGCAATGTGGCGGCCACGGCGGAGGCCGTGCGCTTCGGCCGTGCGCACGGGATGTGGGTGGAGGCCGAGCTGGGCCGGATCGGCGGCAAGCCCGGCGACGGGGAGCCGGGGGACGGGGAGTCTGGGGAGGCGCGCGGAACGCTCGACGCGCACGCCCCCGGCGTGCGGACCGATCCCGCCGAGGCCGCGGCGTACGTGGCCGCCACCGGGGTGGACGCCCTGGCCGTCGCGGTCGGCAGTTCCCACGCCATGACCGAGCGCACCGCCGTCCTCGACCACGCCCTGATCGGAGAGCTGCGCGAGGCCGTGCCCGTGCCGCTGGTGCTGCACGGCTCCTCCGGGGTGCCGGACGGGGAGCTGCGGCGGGCGGTCGCGGCGGGAATGACGAAGATCAACGTGGGGACGGCGCTGAACACCGCCTTCACCGGGGCCGTCCGCGCCTACCTCGCGCAGGACGCGCGGACCGTCGATCCGCGCAGGTACCTGCTCCCGGCGCGGGAGGCGATGGCTCAGACGGTGGCGGCCTTCCTGAAGGTGGTCGGCGGCTGACGCGCCCGCGCCGCGCCGCCGGCCCCTGTCACACGGTCCGCCGCGGCGGCGTCAGCCGCGGACGTGGCCTTCCTTGAGCCAGACCCGGTCGAGGACGAACCCGCACTGGTTGCCCTCCTCGCAGGAGATGCTGACGGTGTTGGAGCCCTTGTTCAGTTCGACCCAGGCGAAGGTGCGCGTCCACCCCTTCTCCCAGTCGCCCTCGCCCGCATTCGCGAAGTTCTTCATGTTCAGCCCGCCCTTGTGGGGCGTGCCGTTGACGGCGAGCGTGGAGTCCGCGTCCTTGCCCGGCACTCCGTAACCGACGAACAGCGTGTACTTGCCGTCCTCGGGGACATCGAAGGTCCAGGTCGCCGAGGAGCCGGGCCTGTCGAGGCCGGTGACGTACGCGCCGCTCCTGGACTGGGCCCCCTGGACGGCCTTGTCCGTGGTCGCTCCGCCACCGAGCTGGAGGCTGGCCGCGTCCTCCGAGGGGAGGGCGCCCGGCTCCTTCTCCTTGTTCTTGTTCTTGTCGGAGCTCTTGTCCTGGCCGTCCCCGTCGTCCCCGCCACCGTCGCCGGCTCCGGCCGTGGCGGCCTGGACACCGCCGGTCTGGTCCGCGTTCGCGTCGTCGCCGTCGCTGAAGAAGATCGCGGCGCCCACACCGAGGACCACCGCGGCGACGACCGCCAGCGCGCCGACCAGCAGACCGTTGTGGTTGCGGCCGCGCCCCCGGCCGGCCGGACCCGCCGCGGCGGCCTCGCGCCGCGCGGCGGCACGGCCGCCGGGCACGGTCTCGGGAGCCGCGTAGTGCGCGCTGGACTGGTGCGCCTGCTGCTGGTGCTGGCGCGGCGGCGCCTGCTGCTGGCCCTGCTGCCCGCCGTAGCGGCGCTCGCCCACGGCGCGGACCTGGTTGTACGAGGTGCGAGGCACTCCCGGCTGCGACGCCGCGGCGCCCCCGTCGCCGCCCGTACCGCCCTCGGAGCGGTAGAGGTAGGCGAACGGGTCGTCGTTCTCCGGCGTGCCCGAGCCGTTGTTACCGGCGGTCATTCCGTGCGCTCCTCCATGACGGGTGCCTGCCCGGCGCAGCCTACCTCTTTCGGGTTAAAGAACGCGGTGCCTGTGACCTCTCGCACCCCCGCCCGGCCCTGCCTCCGGCGCCGGGCCGGGCCGGACCTCATCCGGCCCTGCGGTGCGCCTTGGACCGCGACCGCTTCTCGACGTACATCCGCTGGTCGGCGGAGTGCAGGACCTCCTCGGCGGACATGCCGCACCCCGCCCAGCTGATGCCGAAGCTCGCTCCCACCCGTACCGCGCGCCCTTCCACGCGGATGGGCGGAATGATGGCGTTGCGCAGCCGTACGGCCAGGTCAGCGGCGTCGCCGCGGCACAGTCCGTCCGCCAGGACGACGAATTCGTCACCACCCAGCCGGGCGACGGTGTCGTTGTCGCGAACACCACTCGAAAGGCGCCTCGCCACCTCGATCAGCACGGCGTCGCCGCAGTGGTGGCCGAAGCGGTCGTTGATCGACTTGAAGCCGTCGAGGTCGCAGAAGAGGACCGCCAGCCCCTTCTCCGAGGGGTCGTCGCTCACGGGCGGGACGGTGTGGACGTGGTGGTCGTAGCCGCCGGCCGGCTCCGGGAAGGCCCCCCCGAAGCAGTCCCGGTAGCCGTCCGGGCCGAAGCCGTCGAGACCGAGCCCACCGCCGGGACCGCCGCCGAACCCAGCACCGGGACCGCCAACGAGACCGCCACCGAGGCCGTCGGGTCCGAAACCGCCGGGTCCGAAACCGCCGTCGAAGGCTCCGCCGGCGCCGCCCGGACCCATCTGCGCGGCGTCGGGCACCGGAGCGGGCTTGTCGCACAGCCGGGCGCTGAGCCGGGCCCGCAGCTCGGCGCTGTTGGGCAGGCCGGTGAGCGAGTCGTGGCTGGCTCGGTGGGCGAGCTGGAGCTCGTGGCGCTTGCGCTCCTCGATGTCCTCGACGTGGGTGAGCAGGAAGCGCGGGCCGTCGGTGGCGTCGGCCACCACCGAGTTGCGCAGGGAGACCCACAGATAGGAGCCGTCGCGCCGCGCCAGCCGCAGCTCGGCCCGGCCGCCCTCGGCGGAGGTGCGCAGCAGGGTGGTCAGGTCCTCGGGGTGGACGAGGTCGGAGAAGCTGTAGCGCCGCAGCGCCGCCGCGGGCCGGCCCAGCAGCCGGCACAGCGCGTCGTTGGTGCGCACCAGCCGTCCGTGCTGGTCGCCGCCCAGCTCGGTGATCGCCATGCCGCTGGGCGCGTACTCGAACGCCTGCCGGAAGCTCTCCTCGCTCGCCCGCAGCGCCTGCTGCTCGCGCTCCAGGCGGACCAGCGCGCGCTGCATGTTTGCGCGCAGCCGGGCGTTGCTGATCGCAATCCCCGCCTGGAAGGCGTACATCTGCAGCGCTTCGCGCCCCCATGCGCCCGGGCGCCGCCCGTTGCGCGGCTTGTCGACGGAGATGACGCCGAGGAGCTCCCCGTCGGAGGAGTGCATCGGCGCCATCAGGAGGTCCATCGGGTGCCACTCGTCGGGGTACCGCGGCGCCGGCCCGGCGGTGTGCCACTGCGGCACGTCGTCGTCCGTCAGGACCCACGCCTCGCTGTACGGGATGAAGCGCAGCTCGCCCCAGCGCTCCCCCAGCGCCAGCCGCCGCTCCCAGGCCGCCCGCGAGCCCGTACGGCCCGCCATCATCGCCTCGGCGCCCTCACTGCCTGCGACGGCCGCCACCACGAGGTCCCCGTCGGGCTTGACGAGGTTGACCGCGGCCAGCTCGAAGTCGAGGCCGTTCACTATGCCGTCGGCGACGGTCTGCAGGGTGTCCGCCAGGCTGCGCGCGGTGTTGAGGTCCGCCATGGACTGGTGGAGCCTGCGCAGGGTGGCGAGGCGCACGTACGGCTCCGACTCGGCTTCCATCCGCCCTCCCCCTGAGACTCGAGTGAGTGACTCCAGATGATCCGGTTTTGGACTTTCTCCTGTCTTCAGGCCACTGAATCACAGCGAGCTGTCCAGCCGGTACACAGGGTCAACAATTGCCCCCGTGTGTGACTCATGTCACAACCGAGTGTGGGCGCGCGGGTGCGCTGCGTGGGAGCGCTCCTGCCCGGACCACAACCGTACCGAACGCAAATTCCGGCCCTGACCTGCGGATCGTTCAGCCCATGTACCTAGGTCCGGCCTGGTCCCCGGGCCCGATGCGGCCCCCCGGAGCAGCGTCTAGCGTGCGAGGTGTGCACCCGACACCGCAGCAGCAGATGTCCCGGAACGCCCCTACTTCGACCTCGCGCCGCACCTCCGGTGTCCCGCATCCTGAGGGGGTGGGCGAGGAGGAGTTCCGCGCGGCCCTGGCACGGCTGGCCGCGGGCGTGGTACTGGTGACGGCGCACGACCCGGAGGACGGGCCGCGCGGCGAGGACGCGGGCATGACCGCGACCTCCTTCCTCTCCGTCTCCCTGGACCCGCCGCTGGTACTGGTCAGCGTGCGCGAGGGCTCCCGGATGGACGAGTTGCTGGAACGGCAGCCGCTGTGGGCCGCCTCGCTCCTGGCGGAGGGCCAGCGCCACATCGCGGGCCGCTTCTCCATGCGCGGCCGCGTCAGCGACCGCCTGCTCTTCCAGGACATGCCCTGCACCCGCGGCGAGGCCTCCGGCGCGCCCCTGGTCGACGGCGCGCTGGCGACGGTGGAGTGCCGTACCCAGCAGCGGGTGGGCGCGGGCGACCACACGCTGGTGATCGGCCGGGTGCTGACCACCTCGCTGCCCTCCTCGGACGGCAGGCCCCTGACGTACTTCCGCGGACGCTACCGCCACCTGGCATAGCGGCCACCCGGCACAGCCCGGTACAGCCCGGCACAGCGGCCACCCGGCCGGAAAGCACGCCCGCCGTCCACAGGCCCGACGGGCCGCGCCGTGCGCTGACTACACTGACGTGGCACGACCTTGGCACAGCGTGGCGACTAATCGGGGGACGGGGGCACGGCGTGACGGGCGAGCGTGACTTCGGCGGCGGCAAGGGCCTGGACTACCAGGCCGAAACGCTGACCGCCTTCAAGGGCCGCATCGACGAACTCCTGGCCGAGTTGGGGAAGTCCCCCGCGTCCCACAAGCAGATCGGCGAGCAGACCGTCACCCCGGACGCGTACGGCACGGGCTTCAGCGCGGCTGAGGATCTGTCAGCCCTCTATGACAAGGTGCACACGCGCCTGGAAACCCTCTCCCGGCTGTTCGGCGAGCAGTTGGAGGCGCTGGGCATCGCCACCGAGATCGTGGAGAAGGGCTACGGCAACGTCGAGGCGGACCAGCGGCAGCGCTTCCAGGCCATTCAGACGCAGGTGGACGAGCACTGGACGGCGAGCCGGCGGGGCGACTCCGAGAAGGACCGGGACTCCTCCGCCGAAGGCGCCAAGAAGGGCCTCGACGCGGACACGGACTTCGATTAAAGGGGGGCAGGAATGGCCACAGGAGAGTTCGAGGGCAAGTCACTCGCCGCGCTCAACGCGATGGTCGCGAAGGCCGATCCCGGCCTGCTCACCTCGCGCGGCCAGGCCCTCGGCAAGGCCGGCTCCGACATGGACGGCATCGGCAGTGAACTGCGCACCTACATCGACCGCGTGGAGTGGGACGGCGAGGGCGGCGACGCCTTCCGCGAGTGGGGGCGTCAGTTCGCCCTGGAGTCCATGCGGTTCGCCGCCTACGTCCGCACGCTCGGGCAGCACATGGTGAACGCGGGCCAGGCCCTGACCGAGGCCAAGGCGGCCGTCCCCGAGCCCGAGACGATGTGCTACGCCGACCCGGAGAAGGACAAGGCCCGCCAGGAGCGCGAGGAGAGCAAGCGCCAGGAGGCGATCAACCAGCTCAACCGGCTGTCGTCGTACTACAGGACGACCGGGGAGAGCCTCCGCGCGGCGGAGGAACCGGACTTCAAGCCCCTGCCGGACACCAGGGAGGAAAGGCAATCCGGCCCGGGTACGTCGGCCGCAGCACCAAGCGGAGGGGTAAAGGAGTCGGCGACTTACCGCGACTCGGGGGCCGCTTTCGACAGGAGCACCTCTGCCAGAGAAGGGTCGGAAGTACGCTCTTTCCCTGCCACTGACCCTTCCGCCCCCGTATTCGAGCGCTCCACGAACACGAAACTCGACTCCGTCACCCCTCTCCCCGTTGCCGAGCAGCGGCCGCAGACCGCACCATCCGTGCCCTCTCTGCAATCTGCCGGACCGTCCTCTCCTCCAGTAGCTCCGATGCCACCCGCCGGACCAGTCCAGCAGACCGGTCGCGCTCCCAACGGCGTCAGACCGTCGGTTGGCAGCGGCGGGGGCGGCCTTTCGCCACGCGGCCCGGCAAAGGACGGCATCACGGGCGGCACTCCCCGACATGTGGGCAACCCCGCACCCGGGAGCGGAACTCCACGCGGAACTGTCGCCGGTGACCGTGCTCCCATGGGCCGCCCCATGGGTGGCTACCCGGGCGCCGCAGGAGGCGGGGCCCCAGCGGGCAGGGGCGTGCCTCCTGGGCGTCCGTTTACTCCATCACCGGGTGGTCCGGCGGGAGCGTCCCGTACGGGAAGTGGCTTCAGGGGCACGAGTTTCACGCCAGGTGGCACCGGGCTTGTCCGGGGGAACACCGCTCCCGGCATGGCAGGGCGGCCGGTCGGCACGAATTCGCCGTCGGAGAACCGGCGGCGTGGACAGGACCGTCCCGACTACCTTGCCGAGGACGAGGAGACCTGGGCAGGACGGCGGGACGTGGTGCCGCCGGTCATCGACTAACTCCGAGGAAGTGCACTGTCCCATGCGATTCCATGCCCTACCCCCACAGAGACGAGCACTGACCTTGGTCGGTCTGTTCACGGCCATGCTCGTGTCTCTGGGCCTGCTCGCACCTCCTGCCTCCGCAAGTATCAGGCCGGACCAGCAGTGGTACCTCGACGCCATGAACGCCTCGGGGCTGTGGAAGATCAGCAAGGGCGAAGGCGTGACGGTCGCCGTGGTCGACTCCGGGGTTAAGCCGATCCGTGGCTTGGAGGGCAGGTTGCTGCCGGGGAAGAGCTTCGCTCCGAAAGCTTCCGAGTCTCAGGAAGACGTAAGCGGCCACGGGACGGACATGGCCGCGTTGATCGCCGGATCCGGGGCAGGGAACAGCCTCCGCGGTCTCGCTCCCGAAGCGAAGATCCTTCCCGTGCGGACACACATAAAAGCGGACTTCGTCACCAGTTGGGACAAGACGCTCGTAAACGCGATCCGATACGCGGCTCGGAGCGACGCCAAGATCATCAACATCTCGCAGGGGGTATCCAATCTGGATGATGAGACCCTTGCCGAGATGCAGGACGCAATTGACGAAGCCAACGAGCGCGGCAAGCTGATCTTCGTTGCCTCGGGGAATGACGGCCGTCGGGTGGAAACGAGGGACTACCCCGCTGTGCTCCCAGGCGTCGTGCCAGTAGGAGCGGTGGACAAGAACGGGAGGGTGGCCGACTTCTCCAACTACGGCCCTCACCTTGCGCTCTCCGCTCCCGGCGATCCCGGTGGCACAAGTGTGGCGTCCGCGATCGCCTCCGCCTCCGCCGCCCTGATCTGGGCCGAGCACCCCGACTGGACCCACCACCAAGTCCTGCGCGTGATGATCGAGACGACGGGGATGTCGCAGCGGGGCGAGGAGCCCAGCATGTACCTCGGGCACGGCATCGTCAGACCCGCGCAGGTACTGGTCGACGGTGACGGCGACCCCGGGCCGGCGGATGTGAGCCCGATCTTCTCCAAGTACTACGCGTCCCTCGAAGTCTCCAAGTCGCCCTCCCCCGAGGACGGCAAGGGCGGGAACGAGGGGCCGCCCACCGCCAAGCCGGGCAAGGGCGGCGAGCAGGCAGCAGTCGCGCAGGAGGAAACCGACGGCGGCGGGCCGCCGTGGACGGCCATAGGCATCGGAGCCGCGGCTCTCGTCGCCGTCGCCGCGGTCGTGACCGCCGTCGCCTTCCGGCGCCGGGCACAGACGCGGCCCCGGTACTGAGGAGCGCCCCGGTACTGAGGAGCGGGGGTGGGCCGATGCGTTCGGCCTACCCCCAGTCGCGGCCGGAGCGGCCGCGCTTGACGTCGGAGCGGTGCTTCTTGTTCCGCAGCCGCCGCTCGTTGATCCCGCGCGGGACCTTGCCCTTCCTTCGCGGGCGCGGCGGCGGCGCGGTCGCCTCCGCCAGCAGCGAGGCCATGCGTACGGCCGCGGTCTCGCGATTGCGCCACTGGGAGCGGTGCTCGGCGGCCCGTACGACCAGGACCCCGTCCACCAGCCGTCCGGCCAGCCGCTCCAGCGCCCGTTCCTTCCACACCTCGGGCAGTGCCTCGGTGCGCGCGAGGTCGAAGCGGAGCTCGACCCGGCTGTCGCTGGTGTTGACGTGCTGGCCGCCGGGCCCGGACGAGCGGGAGAAACGCCAGGTCAGCTCGGCCTCCGGCAGGGAGACCGAGCCGCGGATGAGGTAGGGCCCGGACATGGCTCCCATGATCCCGCCCTCCGGGCCCGCCGTCACGGCGTTTTCCCCGCCCTCCGGCTCCCCTCCCGCCCGCCACTTCGGCGGGGAGGGTAAAGAAAGCAAAGAAACATGGAACCCGGTCCACCACCGTCGGCGTTGGAGAGGGTAGGAAATGGACCAGTAAGGGCCAGCACGGAAACACCACAGAAGGGCATCCCCATGGCTGTAAGCCTGTCCAAGGGCGGCAACGTCTCGCTCACCAAGGAGGCCCCCGGCCTGACCGCCGTGACGGTCGGCCTCGGCTGGGACGTCCGTACGACCACCGGCACCGACTTCGACCTCGACGCCAGCGCCATCGCGGTCAACGCGAGCGGCCAGGTCTACTCGGACCAGCACTTCGTCTTCTTCAACAACAAGGCCACCCCGGACCAGGCGATCGTCCACACCGGTGACAACCGCACCGGCGAGGGCGAGGGCGACGACGAGCAGATCAACGTCAACCTCGCGGCGCTGCCCGCCGACATCGACAAGATCGTCTTCCCGGTCTCCATCTACGACGCCGAGAGCCGCAGCCAGAACTTCGGCCAGGTGCGCAACGCCTACATCCGCATCCTCAACCAGGCCGGCGGCACCGAGATCGCCCGCTACGACCTGAGCGAGGACGCCGCCACCGAGACCGCCATGGTCTTCGGCGAGCTCTACCGCCACGGCGCGGAGTGGAAGTTCCGCGCGGTCGGCCAGGGCTACGCCTCGGGCCTGGCCGGCATCGCCAAGGACTTCGGCGTCAACGTCTGACCAGTCCGACGCCTCGCGAGGGCGCCCGGCACCGCGTGCGGTGCCGGGCGCGGTGCCGGGCGCGGATCGGCTGGTGCAGGAGTGCGGCACCGCCTGGGGCACCGCCCGGAAGGCGTCGGCAAGGGCACCTTCGTCGTCGAGCAGCAGAGCGAGGGGACCGGCCCCGGCGACGGCGAGGAGTAGTCCCGCCCGGCGGGCGTGCACGCGCCCCGCCGTGCCACCATCGCTTCCGTGCTCGACATCGGCTACTCCCTCTCCCGCCGCTTCCCCGACCCGCCGCAGACCGACTACCGCTCGGCGGACGTACGGGCGCTGCGGCACGACCTGTTCTGCGGCGACGTCTACCTCGCGGACACCGTGGCGGACCGGGAGCTGTCCACCGCGCGCGGCACCGTGCCGGTGCTCGACTTCGCCTGGGCGCTGTGCGACATCGCCGAGCGCCTGGACCGCGACCCGCTCGGCAGCCGCGCCTCGAAGCCGCAGTACGCCGAGCTGGACTTCGTGGAGTCGGCCGACAGCCTCCACTTCGCGCGCCGCTTCGGCTGGGTGGACGTCACCGCGGACTGGCTGCCCGCCGACGAGCCGCCGCTGACCGTCAACCACGGTGAGCTGCGCCGCGAGGCCCGCGACTTCCTGCACGATCTGATCGCCGACCTCACCGACATCCACGAGGGGCTGGGCGACAACCCAGTGGTCTGGGACCTCCAGGCCCGCTTCCCCAGGGTGTGACCCCGCCGCCCCAGGCGCCCCTCCCCAGCGGCCTTGACCTCAAGCCCGCTTGAGGCTGGAGAGTGGTCACCGCCGGTCCGGCGGCCGCCGGACCGGCGGTGACCATCCACCACAGCCACGGGGAGAGACCATGCACGCCGTACGTCTGCACGCCTTCGGCCCCGCCGAGAACCTCCGCTACGAGCGGGTCCCGGACCCCGAGCCCGGCCCCGGCCAGGTGCGGATCGCCGTCGCGGCGGCCGGGGTGCACCTGGTCGACACCGCCCTGCGCGAGGGGCTGCGGCTCGGCCCGGTGCCCACGCCCGCCGAACTGCCGACCATCCCCGGACGGGAGGTCGCCGGCACGGTGGACGCGCTGGGCGAGGGCGCCGATCCGGCCTGGCTGGGCCGCCGCGTCGCCGCCCACCTGGGCACGGCGCCCGGCGGGTACGCCGAGCTGGCCGTCACCGGTACCGAGCGGCTGCATCCGCTGCCCGGCAGTCTGAGCGAGGACCACGCCGTCGCCCTGGTCGGCACCGGCCGTACCGCCATGGGCATCCTCCGCTTCGCCGAGCTCTCCCCCGCCGACACGGTGCTGGTCCTGGCCGCCGCCGGGGGCATCGGCTCGCTCCTCGTCCAGTACGCCCGGCACAGGGGCGCCGCAGTCGTCGGCGCGGCGGGCGGGCCGGAGAAGGTACGGGCGGTGGAGGAGCTGGGCGCGGACCTGGCGGTGGACTACACCCGGGGCGACTGGGCCGAGCGGATCCGGGAGAAGTTCGGGGACCGGCCCGCCACGTACCTCTTCGAGGGCGTCGGCGGCGTTCTCGGCCGCAGGGCGACCGCTCTCCTCGCCCCCGGCGGACGCCACCTCTCCTACGGCTACGCCTCGACCGGCTTCTCACCCGAGGGGCAGGCCGTGCTGAGCGAGGAGGAGCAGCGGGAGCTGGGGATCACCTCGCTCTCGGTGCTGGGCAAGCCGATGTTCGACCGTGTCGGCGGCATGGGGAACATCCGGGTGCTGGAGGAGGAGGCCATGGCGCTGGCCGCCGCGGGCGTCCTCGTCCCGCCCGTCCACCACTTCCCGCTGGCCCGCGCCGCCCGCGCCCACCGCGCGCTGGAGACCCGCGCCACGCTGGGCAAGGTCGTCCTCGTCCCCTGACCGGACCCGGCCCCGCTCCGGGATCGGTCCGGGGCGGGGCCGGGTCCGGCCGTCAGGCCGCCGGTCCGTCAGGCCGCCGGTCCGTCAGGGGCGGCGCCGTGCAGGAAGAGGTCGACGACCTCCCGCACGCGCCGGTCGGCCGGAGACGGCGCGGGGCGTTCCCGCGGGGGCGTCGCCAGCTCCTCGGGCATGGGCTGGAGCGTCCCGGCCAGTTCCATGAAGGACATGGCCAGGAAGCCGGGCTCGGCCTCACGCAGCTCCCCCGACCCGACCGCGCCGGCCATCAGCTCGGTGACGGGCTCGATCAGGGCGCGGACGTAGGCGCGGGAGATCTCGGTGCGCCGCTCCTCGTCGAGGTGGCGGGTGGCGTAGTAGATCTGGTCGCCGAGGGCGGAGTCGTAGGTTCCGCGGGCGTACGTGCCGGCGACCGCGAGGAGCTTCTCCCGCAGCCCGCCCTCCGTGCGCAGCGCCTCGTGCAGGACGGCCGCGGTCTCCTCGACGTAGCGGTGTGCGACTTCCATGAACAGTGCGGGCTTCCCGCCGGGGAAGTGGTGGTAGAGGCTGGCCTTCTTCACGTCCACCACCTTGGCGATCTCGTCGAGGGAGACGCCGAGGTAGCCGCGTTCGGCGAGCAGGCGGGCGAATTCGCGGCGGGCGCGGTCGCGGGTGTCGGGCTGGCGTGGCATGGCGGTTCGAACTCCTCTGCGAGTGGGCCGGCCGGGCCCGGCCGGCCGGATGGCCGGCGCCGTGGGTCCGGCCGCGACATGAAACCTACCTATTGATAGGTAGGTTTGGCAAGCGGCAAGGAGTCCGGGAGCGGCGACGGCCCGGGGACCGCGGAAGCCCCGAGGGCCCGCCCGGGCCGCGTGACGCGGCGCGGGCGGGCCCGGTCCCGTGGGGGGTCAGCGCAGGTAGACGTCGGGCTGGGGCGGGGTGCTCATGCCCTGGCCCAGGAAGAAGCTCGGGTGCGGCGGCTGGTTGTAGGCGGTGTTCTGCCAGGCCAGCGCCACCCGGTACTGTGCGTCGTGGACCAGCGTGTGCAGCTTCAGGCCGGTCGTGGCGGTTGTGGCGTGGATGCGCAGCGCGGAGTTGTCGCCGTGCCGCCAGATCACCTCCTCGCGCCAGTCGCCGAACAGGTCGCCGGAGAGGACGGGCGTGGACTTCGTGCCGTTGCTGGAGGCCACCCCGCTGCCGGTCAGCAGACGGGTCTCGCCGCCGGTGCCGTACTTGTCGATCCGGGTGCCGTCGAGCAGTTCGCGCACCGGGTCGCCGTCCCACCAGGCGAGGAAGTTGGCCGAGGACGGGTTGCGGCCCACCTCGCCGCCGGAGGCGTCGCGCAGCCGGTCCATGTTCGGGCCCGAGCCCCAGAACTCGGCTCCGGCGTTGCCCGCGTGTATGTCGCCGGCCGCGCCGCGTCCCGGACCCTCGCTGCCGCTGGTGGGCGTGCGGTGGATGACCTGGCCGGTGCGGGCGTCGTGCAGGTCGGAGCCGGGCTGGTTGCCGGGCTCGTGGATGGTGAAGACCTCCAGGCCCGGCCGGGAGGGCACGAAGTCGCCCACGTGCAGGGCGTCGCCGTGGCCGAAGCCGGTGGCGTACATCAGGGTGCCGTCGTCGTCGACCGTGGCCGAGCCGTAGACGATCTCCTGGCGGCCGTCGGAGTCCACGTCGGCGACGGAGAGCTGGTGGTTGCCCTGGCCGTGGGCCGCGCCGTTGCCGGAGGCGTTGGAGTCGAACAGCCAGCGCCGGGTGAGCTTGCCGTCGCGGAAGTCCCAGGCGGCGATGGTGGCGCGGGTGTAGTAGCCGCGGGCCATGATCAGGGAGGGCCGGGTGCCGTCGAGGTAGGCGGTGCCGGCCAGGAAGCGGTCGACGCGGTTGCCGTAGGAGTCGCCCCAGGAGGAGACGTTGCCGCGGCCGGGCTCGTAGTTCACGGTGTCCAGCGCGGCGCCGGTCAGGCCGTCGAACATCGTCAGGTACTCGGGGCCGGTCAGGACGTAGCCGCTGGAGTTGCGGTGGTCGGCGCTCGCGTTCCCGATGACGGTGCCGCGTCCGTCGCGGGTGGCGTCGGCGGTCTTCATGGCGATCTCGGCCCGGCCGTCGCCGTCGTAGTCGTAGACCTGGAACTGGGTGTAGTGCGCCCCGGCGCGGATGTTGCGGCCCAGGTCGATGCGCCACAGCCGCTGGCCGCCGAGGCGGTAGGCGTCGATGTAGACGTTGCCGGTGGTGCCGGACTGGGAGTTGTCCTTGGCGTTGTCCGGGTCCCACTTGACGACCAGTTCGTACTGCCCGTCACCGTCCAGGTCGCCGGGGGAGGCCTCGACGGGGATGTGGGTGGAGCTGGGACGGGAGAGCGGCACGTCCAGGTGGTCGCCGCCGGTGAAGCGCAACGAGGGCGCGGACGCGGCCTGTTCGGCGCCGTTGACCACCGCGCGCACGGTGTAGGAGGCGTCGGCCGGGGCGCCGGCGTCCAGGTGGTTGGTGGAGCCGGTGACGGGCGAGGAGTTGACCTTCGTCCCGCCCCGGTAGAGGTTGAAGGCCGTGTCGCGGCTCTCGGTGCCCAGCAGGCGCCACGAGACCAGGTTGCCCGTGCCCGAACGGACCGATACCAGGCCCCGGTTCAGGTCCTCCATCTGCTTGGCGCCCCCGGCCGGGGGCTCACCGCTCCCCCCGTCCCCGCCGCCCGCCTCCACCAGGCGCCACTGCTGGTTGTGGCCGCCGGTGTCGGTGTACTGGGAGATCCGCGCGCCGTCGGCGGTGGACCACTCCCAAACGTCCAGCGCCTTGCCGCTGTGGCGGTTGATCAGCCGGACGTGGCCGCCGTCGGAGTCGGCGACGCGGAACTGCTGGTTGGCGGAGTCGTTGTCGGTCCACTGGACGACGTTCCCGCCGTCGGCGGTGGAGCGGGCCTCCACGTCCAGCACCTTGCCGCTGTGGCGGGCCGCGATCCGGTACCAGCCGTCGCCGGAGGGGACGAAGCGGAACTGCTGGTTGGCGCCCGTCCCCGGCGTCCACTGCACCACGGACGCGCCGTTGCCGGTGGAGCGTTCGAAGACGTCGATCGCCTTGCCGCTGTGGCGGGAGACGAGCTGGTAGTAGGCGGAGGTGTCGATCTCGGCGGCGTCGGCGTCCTGCGCGGGCAGGGCGACGAGCGAGACGGCGGCCAGCAGCGCGGCCGACGCGACGGCGTACAGCCCTCTCAGGCGGGAGCGGGGTCTGGCGGATGTGCTGTGGGCGGGCATGGCGGCTCCTAGTAGGGGGTGGCGCGCCCACGGGTCGGGGAAGAGCCTTTGTGAATCGATTCATCGATGCGCCGGGCGGAGACGTGCGCGCCAGGGCGCCGACGGAAGGTGTGGGAGCGCTCCCGAGACGATAGAGGCGGCCGTGACGGGACGGCAAGAGCCGTGCGCGGAAAGGAAACCGCCGTCTCCCCGCCCCTGAGCCGGGGCGGGGAGACGGGGTGCGGGTCAGCCCGCGGAGGGGCCGCTCCACCCGGCCGGGACGTGCCCCACGCGCACCCGCTGCGGATGGTCGCCGACGGGCACGG
Source organism: Streptomyces nanhaiensis (assembly GCF_046614825.1). Classification (NCBI taxonomy): domain Bacteria; kingdom Bacillati; phylum Actinomycetota; class Actinomycetes; order Kitasatosporales; family Streptomycetaceae; genus Streptomyces; species Streptomyces nanhaiensis. Next base: position 12,619 of record NZ_JBKJFM010000027.1, on the reverse strand, counting down.
AGGCCACCTTCCGGCCGGTCGCGAAGTCGATCGCGGTGACCTGGTCGGATCCGCTCTCGGAGACCACGCAGTGCCTGCCGTCGCCGCTCACCGTCGCCCAGTACGGCTTGGAGACCGGCACCAGCGGCCCCTCCTCCAGCGTCGCGCGGTCCACGACGGTGGCGTAGTCGTCCATCGTCCCGGCGACGCACAGCTTCGTGCCCCGCGGGTTCATCGACATGCCGTGGTGGCGCGAGTCGTTGACCCAGGTGGTGCGGTCCTCGTCGGTGGCCGGGTTCTTGGGCAGCTCCTTGATCCGGGTGATCTCGTCGGCGGCCACGTCGTACTCCAGGAAGCCGTTGAAGAACGACACCTGGAAGTAGAGCCTCGACTCGTCGGGGGTGAAGGCCACGGGCCGCACCGAGTCGGAGAGGTCCTCGCGGCCGAAGGCGTCCAGCCGCTCGCGCATGTCGACGACCCTCACCTGCTCGAAGGTGGCAGCGTCGACGACCGTGATCCGCCGGTCGCCCTTCGTCCAGTCCAGCCAGGGGGCGTCGAGGTCGTTGTTGACCTCTCCGATGGACATGTTCCAGATGTGCCGGCCGCCGTCGGTGAAGACGTTCTCGTGCGGCTTGTCGCCCGTCCCGAACGACCCCACCTCCTTCCCCGTGACGATGTCCAGGACGTGGACGGTGTTGGACGTGGAGGCCGACACCGCGACGCGGCGGCCGTCGGGCGAGACCGCCATGTGGTCGGAGCGGAAACCCGACACCGGGAAGCGCCAGTTGACCTTCCCCGTGGCCACGTCGATCGACACCACGTCGGCGAAGCTGGGCCGGGAGACGACGACGGCCGAGCCGTCCGGGGTGGAGTACATGTCGTCGACGTACTGGTCGTGGCCCTCGCCGACGGTCTGGCGGATGCCGAGGAAGAAGGCGAGCCTGACCGGGTTGAGGTAGATCTCCCTCATCCGCTCCTTTTTGTCGGGGATGACGTCGATCCGGCCGACCTTCGCGTAGTCACCGGTGGACTCGATGACGTCGGCGGTCCCGTCCCAGTTGTTGCCGACGAACAGCACCTCGTTCAGGCCGCCGCCCGCCCCCGCGGCCCCCGCGCCGCCGGACGCGGCGGAGGCCGGTACGGCGGAGGCGGGCACGGCGGCCGTGACGGCCAGGACGAGGGCCGCGGCGCATCCGCCGATCCCGCGGGCCCGGCTGGACGGGCGGGAGGGTCGGTGTCGCGGGGAGGGGCTGTGGGGTGACGGTGTGGGCGTCATGGCGCGCTCCCGGTTCGGACGGACGGGTTTTGTTACCGGGGGTAACGTAGCGGCCCGGAGGATCGTCGGCCAGATGCACGGCAAGCCGGATTCCGCAGCGCCGCCCATACTCGTCCGCGTGAACCCGTCGCCACCGCCCCGCTCCCACCGGTTCCGGGACCGGCGCCACACCAGGTACGACTTCCTCGACCCGATCCTCGTCACCTGCCCGGCCTGCGGCGCGCAAGCGCGCGTCGTCAGGATCCCGCACGAGCCGGGCCACCCCCTGTATCCGGCTCTCGCGCCCCGGCGGCTGGTCTGCCGCGCCTGCGCACTGTCCCGGACGTGGAAGGGTGGGGGTCCGGTCTTCCACCGGAGCCCGGGCGGGACCGCCCGGGACCCGTACTTCGGCGTGCCGTTGCGGTTGCAGACCCGGACCCGCCACGGCCTGCTGTGGGCCCACAACCCCGGACACCTCGATCTGATCGAGCGGTACGTGCGGGCGTCGCTGCGCGAGAGGGCCCACTGGCACGACATCGGCACGGAGAAGACGCTGGTGGCCTCCCTGCCCGCGTGGATCAAGCGCGGAAGGAACCGCGACGAGGTCCTGAGAGCCGTCGGCCGCGTCCGTGCCGCGTCACCGGACCCCGGCGTACCGCCGCGGCGGAAAACGGCTCGCCGGCCGCCGCGTCCGCGGCCTAGGGTGAGCGTCGCGCGGGGGCGGCTCCGCGGCGCGCTTCCTTCTCCTCTTCTTCTCTTGAAAGAATCCGAGCGCGCCCACTCCCCGCCCCCGTGCCGCTTCCGCCGAACGTCCCGGCTTCCCGCCCGGACACGGCTCTCCAGGCTTCTCAACGGGGGTTGCAGCATGGCTGCCACACGTACCGGCGACCGTACCCGCGTCACGACGAACACGGCCGCGGAGGACCTCGAAGGGCTGCTGCTGCGGCGGCTCTCCACGGTGTACGTCGACGCCCCGGCGGACGGCGGACAGGCCGGGCCCGAGGCGAACGCCGAAGGGCTGACCGCCCTGGAGGCCGATCTGGCCGGACGCGGACACGTCCTGACCGCCCCGCTGCGCTCCGCGCTCGCCGCCCTGCCGCCGGCCGGCCTGGCGGAGCACGGCATCCGCCTGCTCGGCCGGATCGACGCGCTCCTCGGCGCCGACCGCCGCCACGAGCCGCTCTTCCGCCACTTCCCCGACTCCGTACCGGACCACGCGCACAGCCTGTACAGCGAGCGCGTCCTGTCCTTCCTGCTCGCCCAGCCGCACCAGCCGTGCGTGGTGTGCGGGCGCACCGGCGACATCGGCGCGCTCGCGCCGTGCGCCCACCTGGTGTGCTCCGAGTGCCTGCGCGACACCACCCGGCTGTGCGGCTGCGAGGGAGGCGCCGACTTCTTCGACCCCTGCTGCCCGCTGTGCCTGACCACCGTGACCGACCGGGCGAACCCCTACCTGGACCCCGCCGCGCCGCGACCGGATCCCGGCGCCCCGGCCGGGGCGCGGAAGCGGCCGGCCGGGCAGGCGGACGCACCGGCGAGCACGCCGGCGGACGCTTCGCTGCGCCCCCTGCGGCTGGGCGAGAAGACGGGGGTGCGGGTGGCCGCACGCGCGGTGCTGGCCGACCTGCTGGCCCGGCGCACCCCGCTGTCCCCGCAGGACCGCGATGACCTGGCCGCCCTGCTGCCGCACGCCGGCCCCGGCCTGGACTGGCTGCCGGAGGAGATCCCGGTGCGCGAGACCGGGGCCGCCGTCCTGGCCGCGCTGCTGCGCGCCCCCGAGACCGCCGCGTCCGCGCGGGAGGTGCTGCGCGACCGCCTCGACACCGCCACCGACGTGCTGCGCCTGATGTGGGCGTACTCCGGCGGCGAGCCGGATCTGCTGGAGCCGCCGCGCCTGCGCTCGCTGCCACGCCCGCTGCGCCGTGAACTCCTCGGGGTGCTCGACGCCCTGCCGCCCGGGCCGGTGGCCGAGGACATGCTGCGCCGGCCCGAGGCGTGGAAGCGCGCGGGCGAGGTGCTGCACCCGTTCGAGTACCGGAACCGCTTCCCGCGCGCCGCCGTGGCGTTCGCCGCCGTACGCGGCACCGACCTGACTCCGGCGCGGGCCGAATGGCTGCTGGAGGCCGCCGCCGCCCTCCCCGGCGACCGGACGCGGCTGGTCGCGGGCCGTCCCGGCGGGGCCGTCCGCCTGGCGGTGCGGACGTTCGCCTCCGAGACCGAGGAGCTGCTGGCCCGCGGGGACACCGCGGGAGCGACCGCGCTGCTGCTGCGCCGCCCCGGCGAACTGGTGCGCCGTCTGCACCGGTTGCTGCGCGTCCACAGCGTGTGGAACGCGGGCGGCGAGGACGCCCCCGGCCTCCCGCCGGGGTTGCTCGACGGCCTTCCCGCCGCCCTGCGCCGCGTCGGCCCCGGGCCGCTGCTGGGCGCCTGGGGACGGCTGCGCGTCCCGCGCGAGGCCGGTGAGCGGCGGGTGTTCTTCCCGCGCGGCGCCATCGCCCTGGCCCACGGTGTCGACGACCACGCCCCGCCGGTGCCGCGCGCCGCGGCGGCCGCGGTGTGCGTGCCCCTGGAGGCCGAACTGATGCTCCGCGCACGCGAGTCGGCGGGCGAACCGGCCGGTGTGTCCGTCCTGGACGCCGCGCTGGCCGATCTGGCGGTGCCGTTCGCCGAGCGGGCGGCGTCCAGGAGCCTGGTGGCCCTGCCGCGCGGCAGCCGCCGTCCGCTGCCCGCCACCGGACGGCTGCGGCTGTTCCTGCACTGGACGGAGATGCGGGGGCAGCGTGTCGACCTGGACCTGTCGGTGGCGCTGTACGACGCGCAGTGGCGCTTCGTCGGCCTGTGCGACTACACACGCCTGATCTTCGGCGCCCGCGCCGCCGTCCACTCCGGCGACTTCACCTCCGCGCCGCCGCCGCACGGCGCGACGGAGTTCGTCGACCTGGACACGCCCGCGCTGGCCCGGGCCGGCGCCCGGTACGCGGTGGTCGTGGTCTTCAGCTACAACGACGTGCCGTTCGACGACCTGGCCGACGCGTTCGCGGGCTTCATGCCCCTGGCGGAGCACGGCCGGGAGAACGGCGAGGGCCGCGGCGGCCGCGCATACGACCCCCGCCGGGTCCGGCAGCGCTTCGACCTGGCCGGGAACGCCCGGGTGTGCGTCCCCATGGTCCTGGACCTCCAGGAGCGCGACGGCCTGTGGACGGACGCCGGCCTGTCGGCGGCCGGCGGCCTGCACAACGTGTACCGCCACCGCGACCGCCTGGGCCGGCTCGCCTCCGACCTGACCGCCCACTTCGCGTCCGGCACCCGCGCGACCCTCTGGGACCTCACCGTCCGCCTGGCCGCGGCCGCCTCCCCGCGGGTGTGGGTCCGCTCGGCCGACGGGCTCTTTCTGGACCACTACCGGATCGGGGAGTGGGAGAGCGCGGAGGGTTTCGCCACCCGGATCGCGGAGGGGTACCCGGACGAACGGCACACCGGCACCCCGGCGCGGAACGCCCGGCTCCTGGCGGACTCCACCGGCGCGGACGTCCGCTTCGCGGCCCTGGTCGACGGCGATGTGCCCGCCCGGTGGGAGAACTGCCTGGTCTACCGCCTCTTCCCCGGCCCCCTGGACGCAGGTCTCGGCCCGGACGCCCGCCTCCTGGCCGCCTCCGACCTCCTAGCCCGCTTCGCCCCGGCCGAGGAGTGATCACCGGCCAGGGCGCCGGGACTTCACGGCTCCTCCGGTCCCTCCGGCTGCCCCGGGTGCTCCGGTCCCTCCGGCTGCCCCGGGGCCGCATCGGCCGCCTCAGCCCGCCGAGCCCGCCGCCCTGTGCGCCACATCGAGGATGATCTTGTTCTTGCCCGTGGTCACCCGGAAGCCCGCGCGGCCCTCGCCCTCGGGGTCGGTGCCGACGCCGAAGAGCGTCTCGCCCTCGAAGTAGCTCACCAGCCGCAGTTCGCGGATGACGGGGGTGTTCTTGCCGCCGTCGTCGAAGCCGGGGTCGGGCACGGCCCGGAGGAAGGAGATCTTCAGGTCCTGGTCGCCCTTGAGGGTGATGACGTCGCCGGAACCGTCCTGGTGCAGGGTGTCCACGTACTCGGCGACGAACCGCGGGGTGCCCTCGTCGAAGTCGAAGACGACCCGGTCGTAGGTGTCGTGGATCCCCACCCGCACCCCGCGCAGTTCCGGGAAGTCGTTCACGCCCGCGTCCCGGGCGGCCCCCGTCTTGCGGGAGGTGTCGCGCAGCACCACGCCCTCGTCTCCGCCCCCGGACGATGGCGGAGACGAGGACGGGGACGGCGGAGGGGAGGCGGGCGGGGACGTGCCGGCGGGCTCGGAGGGCGAGGCGCTCCGTCCGGCGTCCTCGGACCGGTCGGCCGTCGCGGCCGTACTCGCGCCGCCTCCCGCTCCCTCCTCCCCCTCCGCCCCACCGCAGGCCGCCACGAGGAGGGCCGACGCGAGGGCGATCGCGGTCATGGTCGTACGACGTTTCACTGCGCGCTCCTGAACGTAGGCTGCCGGGCTCCGGGAGCCCGCCCGATACTGGTCTGTTGCCGAGTGGGCCGGATGCCAACCACCCAACCCGCACGATCCAGCCAAAGGTGTCGTTCCCACCGCATTCCCCTGCGGTCCGCACCGTTCCGGCCTTCCCCCGCACCGGCACCATGGACCGTCCGGGGGTCCGCCGTGAAGCCCCCGGACCCGGCGGGCCGCGACGGCACCGCGCGCGGAGGCCGTATGCATTGAACGCCGGACTTGGAGCATGAGTAGAGATATGGCTCCGTCTCCCCCGTCCCCCGCCGACTTCGAGGCCATATTCCGCGCCACGACCTCACCCCTGCTGGTGCTCGGCACCGACCTGGTCATCGTGGAGGTCAACCGCGCCTGCGAGGAGGCGACGTTCCGCGAGCGGGACGAGGTGGTCGGGCGGCACGTCTTCGACGCCTACCCCGCCAACCCCAACGACCCGGACGGGGGCGGCATGCACGACCTGGACGCCCTGTTCCGGCGTGTCCTGGCGACCGGGACGGCCCAGGCGCTGCCCGTCCTGAAGTACGACGTGCCCTCCCCCGTCAACCCCACCGGCTTCCACGAGAAGTACTGGAGCCCGGTCAGCAGCCCCGTTCTCGGCCCCGACGGGGAGGTCACCGGCCTTCTGCACCACGTCGAGGACGTCACCGGCTTCCACGAGGAGCTGGCCCGCATCCAGTACGCCTACCGGCACACCGACACCCCGACGGCCCGTACCCACAACGCCGTCGCCCAGCGCGGTTACGAGCGCCATCTGGCGCAGGCCGCGTACGACATCAGGCGCTACCGGGAACTGGAGGAGGAGGCGTCCCAGCTCAGACGCGCCATGCGCAGCCGCGCGACGATCGACCAGGCCATCGGCATCGTCCAGGCCGAGCGGCGCTGCGGCCCCGAGGACGCCTTCCAGATCCTGGTGACCATCTCCCAGCGCACCAACACCAAACTCCGCGACATCGCCGCCGGCCTGGTGAGCCTGGCCGAGACCGACGCGCCGGGGCCCCTGCTGCCGGACACCCCGTGACCGATCGCCGATGGCCGCGGCGCCGCGGTGGACCTGACGGCCGCGACGGCCGGTGGTGGCGGCCGTGGCCGCCCTCCTCGTCGTCGTACAGCGTCTCCGTCTCGGCCCGGGGGCGACGCAGGGCGGGGAGGGACGGGCCGGATCACGGACCCGTCCCTCCCCGCACCCGCCCGCCGGCCCGCCCCGCCTCAGCAGGGCTCCCTCTCCCGCCCCTCCGGCACGGAACCGCGGGCCCTCCGCCGCCCCGACCAGGCCGCGCCTCCCAGGCTCAGCGCTCCGGCGCAGGCGATGGCCGCCATGGCCCAGTGGCCCGTACCACCGCCCGGACGGAGGGCCGGCGCGACGTTGATCGCGCCCACCACGACCAAGCACAGGGAGCCGAGGGCCTGGAACATCCAGCTCTTCCCGGACGACACGGCATCACCTCCCCGTGCCCGTCTGCCCCTTCGGCGGGCGGGAAGTCGTGTCCCGGGCCGAGACCCGCGGCCAACCGGTACGCGAAGGCCCTCACCCGGCCCCGTCCGTCCGCCCCGTCCGCCGCCGCGTGTCGAAACCCCACAGGACGCCGACGATCCGCCACAGCAGTACGGCCGCCGCCAGGACGGTGGCGGTGCCCGTGACGGCCCTCGCGGCGGAGCCCTCCACACCGAACAGGAGGACCGGACTGGCCAGGACCAGCCACACCGCCCCCGCGAGGAGGGCCGCGGAGACGACGGCGTAGCCGATCTCCACCGTGATCGCGTCCCGCTCCGCCTGATCGTGTGTCATCGTCCCGTCCTTCCCCCGGCCGTGATGTGGGACTTCCCGCATCCGGACGCGTCGGAACCTACCGGCCGGGACCGCGGTACGGCGCCCGGCCGTCATGCCTCCCGGGCGGTCCGGGAGGGGGCGCGACGGGCGCGGCGGGGCCACACGAAGAAGACGACCACCGCCGCCAGGAGGGTGAGGAGCGCCGTGACGCCCATGGCGTCCGCGACACCGAGCGAGAAGGACTCCTCGGCCACCCGGACGACCTCGCCCCGGATGTCCGGCGGCAGGGTGCCGATCGCCTCCTGGTAGGAGTCGGAGTTCACCAGCGTCTGCCGTACCCGGGTGATCTCCGCTTCGGACAGCCCGGATTCCTCGAGCACGCCGGACGCCTCGCGCGCCGTGAGCTCCCGGGCCAGCGCGGTGAGGACGGCGACCCCAAGCGAGCCGCCGAGCATGCTGGACATCTTGAAGACGCCGGCGGCCGTCCCCGCCAGATCGGCCGGGACCTCCCCGACTGCGGTGTTGGCCACGGGCGTGCTCACCAGGCCCAGGCCGAAACCGACGACGAGGAGCCCGGCGGCGATCACCGCGATGGGGGTGCCGGTGTCGAGGAGGGCGAGGGCGGTCAGACCGGCGCTCGCCACCGCCAGGCCGACCGTCGCGGGCGGCCTCCCGCCCCGCCTGGTGTCGAGGGCGCCCCCGATCGGGATGCCCAGGAAGACCCCGACCGTCGCGGGGATCATCAGCGACCCGGCCTCCACCGCGCTGTAGCCGCGCACGTTCTGCAGCCACAGCACCAGGAGGAAGCTGAGGCCGGCGTAGGCGAGGTTCATCGTCAGATTGGCCGTCAGCGCCCCGTTGTAGGCGCGGATCCCGAACAGCCGCAGGTCCACCAGCGGCAGGCGTGCCCGGCGCTCGATCAGGTACCACGCGACCGCGAGCACGACGGTCGCGGCGAGCAGCGCCACGATGCGGGGGTCGCCCCAGCCCACGCTCGGCCCCTCGGTGAGCGCGTACAGCAGCGCGAAGACCGCGAGACCGATGCTGGCCAGGCCCGGCCAGTCGATGTGGCCCGAGGCCTCGGGGTCGCGCGACTCCGGGGTGGTGAGCCGTACGACGACGAGGGTGAGGACGGCCAGCGGCAGATTGAGCCAGAACAGCCACCGCCAGCCCAGCCCGTCGGTGACGAAGCCGCTGATCGCGGGCCCGGCGGACAGCCCGCCCCAGGCCACCGCCTGCCAGATCCCGAACGCCGCGGTCTGCGCCCGTCCCGAGAACTCGGGCGGGATGAGGGCGAGCGAGGCCGGAAGGATCAGAGCCGCGCCGATCCCCATGAGCCCGCGGCCCAGGATCAGCCATCCGACGCCCGGCGAGAGCGCGGCGACCACGGAGAACACGGCCAGCAGCACGGTACCGACCTGGAGCATCAGCCGGCGCCCGAAGAGATCGCCGAACTTGCCGGCGGCGATCACGAGCGCTCCGGTGACGAGACTGAAGGCGTTGTTCGCCCACTGGAGCATCGAGAAGTTGCTGTCGAACTCGTCGGCGATCCGCGGGATCGCCACACCCAGGTCGGCGAAGGCGAGCCAGACGATCCCCGCGGTCGCGCAGATCCCGAACAGCGAGATCCACCGGTGCGGCGGGGTCGCTGTCTGCTCCGGGGAGGGTTCGGTCATGGGTGACGCTCCGGACTCCGGCCGTGTGCGGACCACCGGGGGTGCTCTCCCCCGGCGGGGCGGCCGCTCACCGCGAACATCCGTTTCGCCCGTTTCGCACCGCCCGCTCCCGGAGGGTAGTCCGGCCGGGGCCACCGGTCCGCCCGCCGCGCCGGGCGGCCAGGACTCGCCCGCACCGCCCGGCACCCGCGCACGCCGGAAGCCCCGAGCCGATCACGGCTCGGGGCTTCTTCCCTGTTCGGGCGTGGAGCCGCCTGTCGGGTTCGAACCGACGACCTTCGCTTTACAAGAGCGGCGCTCTACCAGCTGAGCTAAGGCGGCTTGTGCGGCGGCGCCGCGGGCCCGGCGGGGCCTCGGCGCGTACGCAGTGTGCAGTGTACCTACTTCCCGGCGCCGGCCCGGAGCCTTTCGTGACCGTGGAGGTACTGACAAGACAACCCCCGGCGGGTTACCGTCGGCCCACGTTCACACAGGTTCACACCTGTGGAACGCGACCTTTACTCGGATCGTCCGGCACGTTCCTGCCGGTGAAGGAGAAACCGACCATGGCCTCGGTCACGTACGACAACGCCACCCGGATCTACCCGGGCAGCGACAAGCCCGCCGTCGACAAGCTGAACATCGAGATCGAGGACGGCGAGTTCCTCGTCCTCGTCGGCCCCTCCGGCTGCGGCAAGTCCACCTCCCTGCGCATGCTCGCGGGCCTGGAGGACGTCAACGGCGGCGCCATCCGCATCGGTGACCGCGATGTCACCCACCTTCCGCCGAAGGACCGGGACATCGCCATGGTGTTCCAGAACTACGCGCTCTACCCGCACATGACCGTCGCCCAGAACATGGGCTTCGCGCTGAAGATCGCGGGCGTGCCGAAGGACCAGATCCGCGCCAAGGTCGAGGACGCCGCGAAGATCCTGGACCTGGAGCCGTACCTGGACCGCAAGCCCAAGGCGCTCTCCGGCGGTCAGCGGCAGCGTGTGGCGATGGGCCGCGCGATCGTCCGCGAGCCGCAGGTGTTCCTCATGGACGAGCCGCTGTCGAACCTCGACGCCAAGCTCCGCGTCCAGACCCGTACCCAGATCGCCGGCCTCCAGCGCCGTCTGGGCATCACCACGGTCTACGTCACCCACGACCAGACCGAGGCCATGACCATGGGCGACCGGGTGGCGGTGCTCAAGGACGGTCTGCTGCAGCAGATCGACTCGCCGCGCCACATGTACGACAAGCCGGCCAACCTCTTCGTCGCGGGCTTCATCGGCTCCCCGGCGATGAACCTGGTCGAGGTGCCGATCGCCGACGGCGGCGTGAAGTTCGGCAACAGCATCGTGCCGGTCGAGCGCGACGCCGTCACCGAGGCCGCCAACAAGGGCGACAAGACCGTCACGGTCGGCATCCGCCCCGAGCACCTGGACATCGCGGGCGAGGGCAGCGACGCCGGTCTGGCCGTCACCGTCAACGTCGTCGAGGAGCTGGGCGCCGACGGTTACGTCTACGGCACCGCCCAGGTCGGCGGCGAGGCGAAGGACCTGGTGGTCCGCGTCGGCGGCCGCGAGGTGCCGGAGAAGGGCGCGGTCATCCACGTGGTGCCGCGCGCCGGCGAGACCCACGTGTTCTCCACCTCCACCGGTGAGCGCCTGAGCGACTGACCGGCCGAGCACGACCGAGCACGGCCGAGCCGTCGACGGCCTGGGCGGCCGTCCTCCACACGGCCGGCAAGGGGCCCGTACCTCCGCGAACCGCGGGCGTACGGGCCCCCGGTCGTCCGGCGGTTCCCGGGGTCGCGCCGTCCGCCGCCTGCGCTCCGCGGGTCCGCGTCAACACGAGGACACCGCCGCACCTGGGACTACGGGGTTTTCCGTCACTCGCGAGAGTGACCGAATGTCGCCAAATCACCACTCCTCGCTACCATCGCAAACGCCCCGGAACGGGCTCCCGACACCCGATACCGTCCTTCGCGAGGAAGACTCCACAGTGAATCAGGCAGCGCGCCGCATCGGCCGAACTCTCGCCCTCGTCCTCCCGGTCGTCCTGGTCCTGTCCGGGACCCTCGCCGTCACCGCCGTTCCCTGGGCGCCGCAGTCGGGGACGCAGGTGCTGACCGCCTCCGCGGAGCGGACGGCCCCCCGCGACAGCCCCCGCGCCCCGCACGAGGTGGTGCGCGACCGGCTCGTCGCCGAGCTCCAGCAGAAGGACCCGGGCACCGCCCTGACGGGCCTGCAGAAGGAGATCGCCCGCCGGCCGTCGCTGGCGCGGCACTGCACCTCCATCGCCCGCGCGCTGGGCCGGGCCGCGGTCGAGAAGTACGGACCCGCGCGGGCCCACGCCTACTCCCGGCCCGTGTGCGACACCTCCTTCGCCGCGGGTGTCGCCGACGCCCGCTGACCGGCCGGCGCGGTCCCCGGGCGCGAGGGGCCGTTCCGCCGTACGTCCCGCGCCTCCGGCCTCTTCCGCGCCTCCCGCGTGCTCGGGCGCGGCCGCGCGGAGCGGGTGCCGGAGGAGTCCGGGAGCGGGTGCGCATATCGTCGCCGCATGACACTCGACGACCAGCTCGCGCACACGTATCCCACCCAGGCCGTGGTCCTGGCCGGCGGCCAGGGGTCGCGGCTGCGTCCGTACACGGACGACCGCCCCAAGCCGATGGTCGAGATCCCCGGCACGGGCACCCCGATCATCGGCCACCAGCTCGCCTGGCTGGCCGCCGAGGGCGTCACCGACGCCGTGGTCTCCTGCGGCCATCTCGCCGAGGTGCTCCAGGAGTGGCTGGACGGCGCCGGCCTGCCGCTGCGGGTGACGACCGTCGTCGAGAAGGAGCCCCTCGGCCGCGGCGGCGGACTGAAGTACGCCGCCGCCTCCCTCCCCCGCCCCGGCGAGCCGTGGTACGCCACCAACGGGGACATCTGGACGCGTTTCTCGCTGCGGGAGATGGCGGAGTTCCACGCCGAGCGCGACGCGACCGCGACTCTCGCGCTGGCACGCCCGCGCATCCCCTGGGGCGCCGTGGAGACCGACGAGTTCGGTCATGTCCTGGACTTCATCGAGGCCCCGCCCTCGCCGTACCTGATCAACGCGGGCGTCTACGTCTTCTCCGCGCCCTTCACGGCGCTGCTGCCCGACCGCGGCGACCACGAGCGGACCACCTTCCCCCGGCTGGCGCGCGAACGCGCCCTGGCGGGCTTCCAGATCCCGCAGGGCGCGTACTGGCGGGCCATCGACACCGCCAAGGACCTCAGCGAGGCCGCCAGGGAGCTCGCGGGCCACGGCCGTTCCCGTTAGCCCGGTCCCGTCGGTCCGGTCCCGTCCGCTCCAAGGGCCCCGGTGGGCGGCGCCGGGGCTGCGGCCGCAGCCGCGGCCGCAGCCCGCGCGAGGGCCCTCAGCCCAGCAGGCCCCCCAGCGCACCGCCGCCGCTGCCACCGCCGTCGCCGGAG